>JBEBWN010000005.1:0-29603 GCA_040392235.1 Taibaiella helva
CCAAAGCCACAGTGGCAATGCTCAGAGAGAGTTGTTTCATCTGTTTGTATTTTGTCATGTGTTATTGCCCCATATATTTTTTTGCTTCCATCTCTACCTCAAGTATACAGAGCAACAGCTTGCAGTATTCAAATGGAACGCATTTCCTATTTCATTCATTAGTAAGCGTTATACATCTTACAATTCGGGCCGAAAGATAATCAAAGTTTTGAAAAATAACTTTTGAAAAAATAATTTTCGCAACTTATCTGTCTCTTCCGTCCGTTCTTCATGGTTGTTGTAAACTATAAGAAATGCCAAAAACAAGAATATACCCTGCAAGAATTTTACAGGAATCCTTGTTTAATCAATCTATCTACTTCCAAAATCACCAAAGCCTTTTCTTTATAACGGGTCACAATATTCAAATTAATTTCTGAAAATGCAACAATAGGATTCAATTTTTTTTGAACACTCCGCGGTTGCATAGGGAAAACGAAGGCTAAATAAAGATTTTTTTTTCTCGAAAACAACTCTTCAGCAATTTTATTTGAAAAATAGCCAACTTTTTTTCGTTTCCTCCTGTCTTAGCACCGTTACCGGGAATTTTCCGGACAAACGGGCACCAAATAAATGGATTAAGGATGTTCAGAGGCTCTACCTGGGATAAATGTTGTACACACAGCACATTATAACTTCTTCAAGCCATTTATAGCATAGCAAATTTAGTCAGGCAAATCTGCTATGCTATAAACGGGCGGTTGGCAAGAAAAATTGTTGCAAACATATAATCTGGTTTCTCCTTTCCAGAATTTGTCCTGTAATATCTCCAGGGAGGATTTTTCCTCCGCCGCAAATATATAATGCTCAGGCAGATATTTTTGGGCACATAGCCGGCGCAGTTCGAATGCCTCCGGCCCTGCTATTATAAGCTGACGGTATCCTTTTGTATAGCGTTGCAAAGCAGTGGCCCAATACGCAAACGACAAGGGATAGCGAGATGCAGCGCCACGCATACGTAATAACAGGGATTCTGCTTCCGCTATCCAATCTTCTTGCCCCATGAGATTGCCCAATATCCTGATCTGCTCTATTAGAATGACATTAGCGGACGGTGTGGCACCGTCATAGGTATCTATTTTCCGGATAAGAATATCCCGTTGTCGATCAGAAGAAAAATAAAAAAACGTTTCCGAATGTGCCCGGAAATGAAGCAGGACATAGCGAACTATATCCTGCGCTTTGGTAATATATGCTGTATTACCTGTAGCGGAAGCCAGGGTTAGCAATGCATCAGATAAATAGGCGTAATCATCTAACTTAGCTTCAATTCGGCTTTTCCCACTAGTATGAACATGATAAAGCCGCCCCTCTTCGTCCGCTGCAAAAGTATACAACAGCCATTGCATATGGCTTTCTGCGTCTTCGAGGTAACGCTTATCTTCCAAAGCCAGCGAAGCATCGACCAATGCCTTATTCATCAGCGCATTCCAGGATAACAGTACCTTATCATCAGTAGCAGGCATCACCCTTTTCGTCCGAAAGGAAAGTAGGGTTCTTTTTGCATCAGATAATTTGGCATACCACTCTTCTTCTGACAATTTATAGGCCAACATAATTTCCTCTTTGCTCTTTACCTGGCTCAGTATATTCGTATGTTCCCAGTTGCCTTCCTCCTCTATACCAAAGTAATCGACCAATGCCGCTTCTTTCTTACCTAAAGCTTCTTCCCATTGCTTCATTGTCCAGGTGTAGTACTTACCCTCCTCTCCTTCCGAATCAGCATCTAAGGCACTGTAAAAACCAGGATGGGTGTGCCCGCGCAAGTCTCTTCTGCAAAACGCGATGGTTTCCTCTAAAGCGGTCCTGTAGCGATCATCATGGGTAAGCCGGAAAGTATCGGCCAGTAAAGAAATGAACAAAGCGTTATCATAAAGCATCTTTTCAAAATGAGGTATAAGCCATGCCTTATCCGTTGCATACCGGGCAATGCCGCCGCCGAGCTGATCGTAAATACCACCTTCCAGTAATTTATTTATACTCAGTAACGCCTGTTGTTTTGCCCCTTCAGCTGTTTCTTTATTCTTCCCCGCTTTATTATAATGATAATACTCCAGCAGAAAACGGATTGCCCCCATTGACGGGAACTTAGGCGCGCCGCCGAAACCGCCATATACGGCGTCAGCCTGCCGCATCAACTCTTGCGCCGTCTGATGTATTGTTTCTGTATCTATTTTCTCTTCTGCGGACTGAAACCGCTCTACCTGCATAGCCTGCTCCAGGTGTGTCGTCAACTGGTCGGCCTGTACATCCACTTCCTCCTTTCTTAAAGTCCAGGTGCTCTGTATAGCTTCCAGCACCTCAATCCACGAAGCCTTTCCATATCGTTTTTGTGGCGGGAAATAGGTACCCCCGTAAAACGGCTTTTTCTCCGGTGTTACAAATATATTTAAAGGCCATCCACCAGCCCCAGACATCGCTATCAGGGCATCCATATAAAGATGATCAACATCAGGATGCTCCTCCCGGTCTACTTTTATGCATACAAAATGCTCGTTCATAAATGCAGCAACAACAGCATCTTCAAAACTTTCCCGCTCCATAACATGGCACCAATGGCAAGCCGAATACCCGATGCTGATCAATACCGGCTTATTATTGTCCATCGCATCCTGGAAAGCCTCTTCTCCCCAGGGATACCAGTTGACCGGATTATGGGCATGTTGTTTTAAATATAGACTGGATTCATTCAACAGTTTATTAGGCATATATGGTGTTTTTCCCCTACTTCCGACATCAATTGGCAGGGTGTAATGTTAAAAGAAAATTATGTATAATTGCACTGATCTCTTCGGCCCGGTTAAAAATCATGAAATGGCCTCCTCCGGTAACAGTATAATCCGCACGAACCCGTTCATAGGGAATTATATGATCGGCGGTACCGTGAATATGGAAGATAGGTTGTTTCACTGTATAGTTTTGCCAACATCCCATAGCCTGAAACGCCCATTTCAAGAAGCCTACGTCGGTATCGGCTAATATTTCACGCAACAATTTTTTATCAGCTTTTTCAGTCGCCCCAAACAAGTAATAAATAATAAAATGAGGCCTTTTAAAAAGCAGTGCCGGCATTAACTTGTATAACCGCAACCGGAAGAAAAAGCTTCTACTCCATCCCAACTCGATATCGGTCTTTGCTGAAGAAATGATGATTGTAGTAGATTGCGGTATTAGCCGCGCAATTTCTGTCGCTATGATACCACCAAAGGACAGGCCTATAAGTATCGGTGATTCTGATATTACCTGTTCGCGTATTACGCGGGCATACTGCACAATAGATTGTTTCTGCTCGGGTACGCTCCATTGAATATGAATATGTTGATAGCCTGGAAGAGTCAGCCGCTTGAACACACGCTGGTCGGCACCTAATCCGCTAAACAGATATACGACTTTATGAACTGGGCTTTCTTCCATTTATTTCTCTTTTTTTGATCTGCCTGTCGTAAAGGGTGCGCCGAGGCACAGTTTTGCAAATATAGGAGATGGCCACCAATCTGCTAATAGATTTGAATGTAAAGCGGTTTTCGGGGCACATGCCGAGCCGGTATACGGGGGTTAACTCAACTTAAATTTAAGTAACTTCGCCCATTATCTTTGTATTTAATCGAACACATTGCGACACAACCAACAAAAACCTAAAAGCAGCATACCTAAATCAAGATTGATTATAGGGCGAAAACCATTACTGGAATCATTGCAGCAGGGGCAAGATATTGAAAAGATCTTTGTGCAACAAACGGCAACCGGCGATGAGGTGAACGCGATAAAGAAAGCAGCGAAAGCCCAGAACATTGCGTTAAGTTTAGTTCCCCCGGAAAAACTAAACCGCTTTACGCAAGCCAATCACCAGGGAGTGGTTGCTATAGCAGGTCTTATCCAGTATCAACAGTTACAGGATATTATAGATCAAGCCGTTGATTCGGGCAAAGCACCTTTGCTGGTTATATTAGATGGCATTACCGATACACGGAACCTGGGCGCCATAGCCAGATCTGCACTTTGTTATGGTGCACACGGATTGGTTATTCCTTCCTCAAATAATGCAGCAGTTACCGAAGAGGGCATTAAGGCTTCGGCCGGAGCTCTGGAACGCATTCCTATCTGCAGGATGGCCTCGGTGGAGCAAGCAGTTGATACTTTAAAATTGAACGGCATTAAAACGGTTGCTACCACACTACAAAGCAATAGCGATCTGAACAGCGCAGACCTCAGCCTGCCCGCTGCCATCATTATGGGTGCCGAAGATAAAGGCGTTAGTAATTTTGTGCTAAAAAATGCCGACTTATTGGTTAAGATTCCGATGGCCGGGGGTTTTGATTCTTTAAATGTATCTGTAGCCACAGGCATCATGCTGTACGAGGTGCTACGGCAATCATCGATATCAATAAACAACAACGGATAGTAAAATACGAGGTATGTAAGGAGTTGGTATGTTTTGTTTATTATGTCTATACCCGCTTCACGTTTCCCAATAGAATCGACTTGCAGAAATTACCTATTTTCGCTTGTTATTTCCAGATAAATATATTAAAAAATACTAAGAGTTATAAAAATGTCAGAAATTACAGAAAAAGTACACTGTTTAATTATTGGCTCCGGACCGGCAGGGTATACTGCAGCCATTTATGCCGCCAGGGCGGGTATGAATCCGGTTTTGTATTCCGGCCTGCAACCGGGAGGGCAATTAACGATCACAACCGATGTTGAAAACTATCCGGGGTACCCAGAGGGAATTATGGGGCCACAGATGATGAAAGATTTTGAAAGCCAGGCTAAACGCATGGGTGCGGATTTGCGCTGGGGTATGGTATCTAAAGTCGATTTCTCCGGCAGACCGTTTAAAGTAGAAGTAGATGAAGACAAATGGATAGAAGCTGATTCTGTTATTATTGCAACGGGCGCTTCTGCAAAGTGGCTTGGACTGGAGTCGGAGCAACGTCTGAATGGTTACGGAGTATCGGCTTGCGCCGTGTGTGATGGTTTCTTTTTCAAGAATAAGGAAGTAGCGATCGTCGGCGCCGGCGATACTGCTTGCGAAGAAGCTTTGTATCTCGCCAAATTATGCTCGAAGGTCCATATGATTGTGCGCAGGGACGAAATGCGGGCTTCGAAAGTAATGCAGGACAGGGTGTTGAAAACGCCCAATATTGTGTTATACTGGAACAGCGAAACGGTTGAAGTTCTGGGCGAAAAAACGGTGAGTGGCCTCCGCATCCGGAATAACCAGACGCAGGAAGAAACAGACATTCCTTTAAGTGCATTTTTTGTTGCGATCGGGCATCAACCCAATTCGGCGCTTTTCAAGGATTACCTGGCCCTCGATGAACAGGAGTATATTATTACACAACCGGGCACTTCCAAGACGAATATCGAAGGAATATTTGCCTGTGGCGATGTACAGGATAAAATATACAGGCAGGCCGTAACGGCAGCTGGTAGTGGCTGTATGGCTGCATTGGATGCTGAACGCTATCTGGGCGCCCTGGAACATGCCCATGTGGCCCAGGAACAAGCTAACGCTTAATATTTATAAATATCGAAATACAAAAAAGCTCCCGGAAGACCTAAAGTCTGGGAGCTTTTTTATATAATAGAATCCCCTTTTCTCTCCTATGGGTTACTGCCTGGCCCCGGAGAGCCGGGGTTAAAAAATTTTGCATTCTTATTATATTATTTTTCTGCAATATTCTCTTATTTTGCGGCGCTTTCCGGCACGAAAGCTAAAGCATATACATTCAAACACATCAAACTTGCCAAAAACAATGCAAACTGAAAACGAAATAGCGTCCGGCGCTACACAAACCATTAAAAAACTGATGGTAGCCAACCGGGGCGAAATTGCCATTCGTATTTTAAGGGCTGCCTCTGAAATGCGTATCCGGACCGTCGCTATTTACACTTACGAAGACCGGTATTCGCTACACAGGTATAAGGCTGATGAGGCTTATATCATTGGAAATGAAGAGGAACCTTTAAAACCATATTTGGATATCGAGGCCATTATCAAAACGGCAAAGATCAATGGTGTAGATGCCATTCATCCCGGATATGGCTTTTTAAGTGAAAACGTGCAATTTGCCCGGCGCTGCCGCGAAGAAGGCATTGTATTTATTGGGCCAACCCCGGAAGTGATGGAACAATTGGGCGACAAGATTGCCGCTAAAAAAATTGCCCGCTCTATACAGGTTCCCGTAATAGAAGACAGCACCATCAGCCTTGGCGAAACGGAAAAGCTATTGGCAGAAGCAGACCGGATAGGATACCCTGTTATTCTGAAAGCAGCTGCAGGCGGAGGGGGCCGGGGCATGCGCGTGGTCAGGAACAGGGAGGACATTCAGAAGGCTTTTCATGAGGCGCAAAACGAAGCCGAAAAGGCCTTTGGCGATGGTACAATATTCATTGAAAAGTTCATTGATCAGCCCAAACACATCGAGGTACAATTGCTTGCCGACAATTATGGCAATATAGTGCATCTGTTTGAACGGGATTGCTCTGTACAGCGGCGCTTTCAAAAGGTAGTTGAAATTGCTCCGGCACCCAACTTATCGACAAAGGTTAAACAGGAAGTGTATGACTATGCCTTAAAAATAGGCAAGGCCGTTAATTACAATAATGCCGGTACGGTGGAATTCCTGGTAGATAAGGCAGACAATGTATATTTTATTGAAGTAAATCCCCGTATCCAGGTAGAACATACTGTAACCGAAGAGGTGACAGGTATTGATATTGTACGTACACAAATTTTAATTGCTCAAGGGGTGCCCTTAAACGATCCTACGATATTCATTACCGGCCAGGAGGATGTAAAAATCAATGGATTCGCTATACAATGCCGGATTACCACAGAAGATCCGGAAAACAGCTTTAAGCCGGACTATGGCACCCTGATCGCTTACCGTAATGCTGGTGGCTTCGGCATCCGCCTGGATGAAGGCAGTGCGTACTCTGGTATGAAGATCTCTCCTTTTTTCGATTCGATGATTGTAAAGGTAACGGCTACTGGCAGAACCCTGGCCGGCGCAGCACAGCGCCTTAACCGTTCGCTCAGGGAATTCAGGGTACGCGGGGTGACAACCAATATCAAGTTCCTGGAGAATGTGATTACGCACGAACAATTCCGTAAAGGACTATGCACGGTTAATTTCATAGATACAAATCCGGAGCTCTTCCAGTTCGATCGTCCGAAAGACAGGGCTACCCGGTTACTGAAGTATCTTGCCGATGTTAAAATAAACGGGCATCCGGATATCAAAACTTATGATCCGGCAAAAGTATTCCGCAACCCCGAGGTACCCGCATTCAACTCTTTTGCCGAGGTACCCAAAGGCACTAAAGATAAATTGACGGAACTGGGTCCCCAGGAATTCTCAAAGTGGTTGAAGAACGAAAAGCCCATCTGGTTTACCGATACGACATACCGGGACGCGCACCAATCGCTTATTGCCACCCGCATGCGTACACGCGATATTCTATCGGTTGCGGAAGGATATGCGCATAACCATCCGGAACTATTTTCAATGGAAGTATGGGGTGGCGCTACCTTTGACGTGGCCCTGCGTTTCCTTCATGAAGACCCCTGGGTGCGCCTGCAGCAAATAAGGAAGGCTATGCCCAATGTCCTTTTGCAGATGCTATTCCGGGGCTATAACGCAGTGGGCTATTCCGCTTACCCAAGGAATATTCTGCAACAATTCATAGAAAAATCCTGGGAGAACGGAATCGACATCTTCCGCATATTCGACTCATTGAACAATATCGAGTCGATGTTGCCAGGTATTGAATATGTGGTAAAAAACACAGGAGGTATCGCACAACCCTCCATTTGCTATACCGGAGATATACTACGCAAAGATAATAACAAGTACAATTTGCAATATTATATTGACCTGGCCAAACGTCTTGAAGATACCGGCGCCCATATGCTCGCCATAAAAGATATGGCCGGTTTGCTGAAACCGCATGCGGCAGGGGAACTGATACACGCTCTGAAAGAAAACGTTGCTCTGCCGATTGCATTACATACACACGACACAGCAGGGACGCAAATTGCAACTTATTTGAATGCCATTAATGCGGGTATAGATACTATAGATTGTGCTCTTGCCTCCTTTAGCGGAACAACAGCCCAGCCGAACCTGAACTCGCTCGCGGCCCTTCTTAAAGGTCATGAGCGGGAAAATCCGACAGATATCCAAAGTCTAAATGCGTATAGTAATTACTGGGAAGCAGCCCGGGAATATTATTATCCCTTTGAGTCGGATCTGAAATCAGCCACAGCAGAGGTATATGACAACGAAATACCTGGAGGACAATATTCTAACCTGCGGCAGCAAGCAGAAGCCATTGGATTGGGAACGCAGCTTTCTACAATCAAACACAACTATGCTGTTGTAAACGGCCTTTTTGGTGACATTGTAAAAGTTACCCCCAGCTCTAAAGTTGTAGGAGATATGGCCCTCTTTATGACGGCTAATGCGCTCACAGCGGATGATGTACTGGACGATCGTAAAAACCTATCCTTTCCCGCATCAGTGGTTGGATTCTTTAAAGGTGAGTTGGGTGTACCCTACGGAGGCTTTCCCGAAAAGCTGAGGAAGATCGTTTTACGCAATGAAGTGATCGATGAAAAGGCAAACGCACAGATATTACCAGATATTGACATTGACGAGGCCTTTAAAAAATTCGGAGAATTATATCCGGGTAGTAATTTCCTTGACTTCCTTTCTTACCAGATGTTCCCCAAGGTATATGATGAATATTACAAGCATCAGCAGGAGTTTGGTGAGGTAAGTAACATACCGACGCCGGCATTCTTTTACCCTATGAAAAACAACGAGGAGTTGCTTATTGAGTTGGGCAAAGGGAAAACGATTCACATCCGCCTTATTTATGTATCTGATGCAGACGATAGCGGTATGCGTACGGTATCTTTCGAACTAAACGGTTATAACCGTACCATTAGGGTTAAGGATAATTCCGTGAAATCGTTGCGACCACAACATAAAAAGGTAAGCAATACCGAAAAAGAGACCGGAGCACCCTTGCAGGGAAAACTAAGTGTTGTACTGGTTAAAGAAGGAGACGAAATTGAGAACGGCACGCCACTGTTTGTGATAGAGGCCATGAAAATGGAAAGTACGGTCAGCGCTGCCCGTAAGGGACGCATCAGTAAGGTACATCTTAACTCGGGAACAATGGTAGACCAAAACGATGTCGTAGTAGAAATGGAATAATGCTTTTTGCAATACCCACGGGAGCCGGCCAGAATTTTAATCCTGGCCGGCTTTATTCTGTCAAGCCCATTTCAATTGCCCTCTTTATTAACCCAGCCATATTTTTCACATCCAGTTTTAGAAACAAATTGGAACGGTAGTATTCTACCGTACGTAGTCCGATGAATAACTTCTCTGAAATTTCCTGGATGGTAAGTCCCTCTACGGTTAACTGCAATATCTCTTTTTCCCGTATTGTCAAAGTAGGCTTTAACGCTACTTCCCGCTTCATACGCGCGGTAAAATGCTCCAGTTTTTCCGTTAGTGCCGGATCGATGAATTGCTCGCCACGGTAAACGGTTTCTATAGCTTTTATAACAACACCCGGATCCGTATTTTTTAATACATAGCCTAAGGCGCCTGCACGGAACAGGTTGTGCACATACAAAGCGCTATTCATGTTGGTGAGCGCCAATATGCGCAGGTCGGGATACTTCCGCAGCAGGAGCGGTGCTAAAACATCTCCGGTTTTATCGGGTAACTGTATATCCAACAAGAGTACATCAGGGAGTACTTGCGCTAAACCTGCTAATAGCTTTTCGGCATTAGCATAAGCCCCAATGAGCTTGATATGTGTATAAACCGACAACATATTCTGCAAGCCGCCAATGATCATAGGATGATCGTCGGCTATAGCAATATTAATATTCGTTTCCATAACCATCATTTTAGTTTTCGACCATCGATCTCCATATAAGCTGTTGTACCTCTTCCTGCAGCCGATTCGATAGTAAAATATCCGCCCAATGCCTGAACCCTGGCTCGTATATTCTGTACCCCCAGACCAGTATAACTTTTCCGGGCATCGAACCCAACGCCATTATCTTCAGCAGAGACACAGATGAGCCCTTCATCCGTAATCCGGACCTGGACATCAGCATGGCTCGCGTCGGCATGTTTCACAACATTCTGAAGCAGCTCCTGGATGATCCTGTAAATCTGCAGGCTGAGGGATGTATCTAAATGTTCCAGGCTGCCGTAAAAATATAGATCTACCTTGAGCTTATGCCCGGTTGCATCCAGGTGTTCGCAATACAAGCGAAGTGCATCTTCGAGTGTATGTTTTAATAAAATATCCGGCATGAGGTTGTGGGCGGTCTTGTGTATCTCATCGCCCATCCCCTGCAGCATAACCATGATTTCCTCCAGACCTTCCGTTATGGGGCCCTGTTCATGCCGCTTCTGGAGCATCTTCAAATTCATTTTTATACCTGTAAGCATACCGCCGATGCCATCGTGCAGTTCGCGGGAAAGGCGCCCCCGTTCTTTTTCTTCACCTGTCATTACCGCTTTCAGGCGTTCAATTTCTCTATCCCGGTTGTTTATTTTTTTCCGGTTCTTATAAAAAAACAGCAAAGACAGCATCACTACTACAATTCCGGCTACCAAAGCTCCTACCAGTAGATTCTTTCTTTCCAGACGCTGCTGCTGCTGAGCTATAGTCAGCCCGCGTTCTGCTATTTCCTTATCTTTTTGAGCAGTGAGGTATTTGGCTTCAATTTCCTTTACGGATCGTAATTTTTCGATCGTGAAATAACTATCCCGGGACTCCACGTAGAACTTTTGTTGCTGTAAAGCGTCCTTATATCTGCCGGTAGCTTCATACAGTCTGGCCAGTGTGGCATGCGCCTCTTGTTTCCGCCCCAGTATGCCGGTCTTAGAAGATTGCGCTAAGGTGGCCAGTAGCCTGCGTTCGGCCTCGGGATACTGCTTCAGGTAATACAAGGCTATGCCCATAGAATATCCGGGCATAATACTGGCATGAAAGGGGCTGGTGTGTACACTAAGAGCCATAGCCTTATTGTAATAAGGCAAGGCCTCTGCATATTTCTTTTCTTGCAGCAGCAAGTCGCCCATACAGGTCAGAGCTGCCTGTTGCAGCTCTATATACTTTACTTTTTTCCCCAATTCCAATGCCTTGCTAAAGTAATGAGCAGCGCTATCTTCCTTTTGCAGCAAGGAATAAACAGTTCCCTTATTAATCCAGGTTGCCCCTAGTATAATATTCATATTAGCCCGAACCGACCTCTTTTCCGCTTCATCTGAATAGCTTAATGATTGCTGGTACATGCCCAACTCTTTCTGGACTGTAGCCAGGTTATTGTACACTACTGCAATATTTTCATTATTAGGAAAATATTGCTGCAAATACCGGAGTGCACGATAATAATAGTCATTAGCCTTGGTATAGTCTCCGGCATGAAAGAAGCTTACGCCCATATTAATATACAAGCTGGGCAAAGCATTGGGAATATAGCGAGCCTGAACGCAATACGGGAAGGCTTCTTTATAATAAGCCATACCACTGTCATAATACCCCCTGTCGGTTGTGGCCACGCCTTTAAAGGCAAGTGCATAACCTATCCCATCGCTAAAGCCGGTTAGACGGCTCAACTCTTCTGCCTTGGTAAACAAAACAATGGCACTGTCTGTATTGATATAGAGCAGGTTAATACCCGTCCTGATAAAGGATCTTATCCTGGCCGTATCGTCCTTTGTAAAATAGGGGTATACGAAACGGTGATGCTCCTGCGCCCTACCCTGGGGCACAATAAACAGGAACAGTACCGGCAAAAAACAAGATAAGCATTTCCATTTCATTACCACATAGTTACAATATTACAGGCAATGAACAAACCGCCCAAACAAAGTAAAAATATAAATATCCGTAAAATCCGAAAAGATATATTCTGCGGAGCAAAGTTAATTTGTATAATGCTTTACGTTCTCCTACTTCATTAATATGGGGAGTGGAAAGAATGATTTACTCTTTTTTCACGCAAAAACAACAGTCTATGAAAAAACTACTATTTTTCTTGAGTTACTCTACAATCACATTATGGGCCCAAGCTCAGCAAGGTGAATTGGATACCAGTTTCAACCGGCTAAACATTCTTGATTATAACAGCGCCAATTCATTGATTATTCAACCGGATAAAAAAATACTGGTTGGCGGCGCATTTTCACAAAAGATATTGAGACTTAATACTGACGGAACACCCGATCCCACTTTTGTTCCGCTAGGCAATTCTTTCAATAGCTGGATACCAGCTATGGCTCTACAAACTGATGGAAAAATTGTAGTGGGCGGTGGCTTTACAGAATTCAACAATGCTTACATTGCCGGGCGTATAGCCCGATTAAATAGTGATGCATCGATTGATACTACATTCCGGATTGGCACAGGTATTACCACAGACTATTCCGCTGTTCAGGATATTGTGATACAACCCGATGGCAAGATTGTAGTGGGCGGCGACTTTGACCGTTTCAATAACACGGATCAGTACCGGATCATGCGTCTGAACAGTGATGGCACAATAGATCCAACCTTTAAAACAGGTGCCGGCTTCAACAGGGAGATAAGCACCTTAGCACTGCAGCCCGATGGAAAGATCCTGGCAGGAGGCATATTCTGGTCGTATAAAGGCCAAGACGTTTCTCCCCGCATGATCAGGTTGAATAGCGACGGCAGTGTAGACAATACCTTCACCCTGGGAGATGGCTTTAATGGCTGGGTACAATCTATTGCCTTACAGCCCGACGGGAAAATTGTGGTTGGCGGTATGTTTACTATGGTGGACCAAGCGCAAAAAAAGGGTATTGTACGCCTGAATGCTGACGGTACTATTGACCCCAGCTTTAATGTCGGTTCCGGTTTTGATGCCAATCCCTTTGTGCATTCCGTATTTGTATTGCCTAACGGTAAAATATTGGTAGGCGGCCAGTTTACATTATATAACGGTACAAACAGCAATCGCATTATACGCCTGAACAGTGACGGTAGTGTAGATGCCACATTCACTATAGGTGACGGCTGCGACCAAACTGTACATGCTTTTGCCCTACAAGATGACGAACGCATTATTATTGCCGGCGAGTTTAATAACTACAATAACGTAAGCAGGAAGTTTGTAGCCAGGTTGTACGGCGATAATAACATAAGGACAAATGTGGAAGATCTGATAAATTTTTGTGAAAGCCCGGATGTCGCCGTGCCATTTGCAGCTAACGGATTCTTTAATTCCGGCAATACGTTTACGGCTCAACTAAGTGATGAAAATGGGGACTTCAGCAAACCAACAAACATCGGTTCATTGGCTGGAACAAGTAGCGGTACCATAAACGCAACGATACCGTCGTCGGTGCTGACAGGCGAAGGATACCGCATACGGGTAGTAAGCTCCAATCCTCCGGTGGATGGTTATAATAACGGTAAAGATCTCGCCATACACAATATTATACCGGTAATTATCAGGATCAGCGGCTTTAAACTGGAAACCAGTATTGCTTACAAAACATATCAATGGTATCGTGACGAGAATGAAATTGAAGGGGCCGACAAACAGTCGTATACAGTAACCGAAAATGGCAAATACAAGGTGGTTGTTACCGATGATAGAGGTTGTACAGATACATCTGACTTTTACAATGTAACCAATGTTCCTACCGGCATACAGGATAAGGAATACCAGGCTCTTATCAGGGTTTATCCTAACCCCAGCAGTGCCACTGTACATATTGAAAGCCCCGAACCGCTACGCATAACCCTTACCAATTTGCAGGGACAGGTTATGTTGAGCGAAACAGGCGCAAAAGATTTATCATTAAACAGATTGGCCCCCGGCGTATATATGTTACGCATTATGAATGAGCAGGGAATGCTGTTGAAAGTAGAGCGATTGGTAAAAAAATAACTTACCTTTTAAAAGAAGTACTCCTATATAGGGTCTGCTGTTAAACTCAATTGGGTTTAACAGCAGACCCTATATACCTATGTATTATTACTGTCGGACGGTGTCGGCCACACCGCTCCGGAAGACGGTACTATCTTTAGGGGCCAAAACAGGTTGCCGGGACAACCACTCACGGTAGTTATAACGAATCCACATTTTTATTTCCAGATCGGTAGCTGCACGGGCAAAATCATAAGGCATTGGGTGGCTATTCATAAACAGGAACAGTGTATCACCGGTTAAACCGGTTAACGATGTTACTTCTTCGGGTGTATAGCGCGTATCAACGAAATGTTGGTTTTCCCATTTGACAAAATTTTTCTGGAACCGGAAACGTTGTTTGCTTTTTTTGTTGAACTGCTCGGCCAAAGCGGAAGCCGGGCTCATCACGCTACCCCATACAGAACCACTTACCTTCTTCCGGTCCAGGTCCAGTCCATAAATTCCCCTTCTCTTCAGGGAATCCAACTGGTATGGTGTCCAATCCGGCCGAATCTCCACATCATCCAGGGTATAAGGCTTTCTTTGTAATACTATCGTAACGCTGTCCTCTTCTCCAACTATCAAATGAGTAGCAGTATGGCCAACGTAAGAAAAGTCGATTGAGTTCCCTTTCCGGGCCGGGATATTGAATATACCATCCGGATCGCTCAGCGTAACCTGCTTTTGGGTAGTATTGGAAATGTACACAGCAGGCAAAGGTTCGCCGCTCTGTGCATCCCGTACTATACCTTTTAAAGTTTGTGCCTGCCCAACCGGGTGATATACCTGGATCATAAAGCCTAAAAGCACTATCCAATATACTAAACGGCAATTGAAAGCCGGCCGGCCTTCGGACCGGCGCAAATGTGTACAGCAACTGTCATCCTGTTGGGAAGTATCGCTTCGCTGGATCAGCATACCGGGTCCGACAAGACCAGGGTTAGATGAGTGCTTCGTCATGAATGAACGTTAACGGGGTGGGAAGTTAATGAATAGACAACGTCATTATGAGCAGGAAGTTATATAAAAAGCAAAAAAAATCCCGATAGTATACTACCGGGACTATTCTGGTTAATACAATAATTACTTTTTCTTAGCAGTAACCTTTGTTGGTGTTGGCTTTTTAGCCGCAACTTTAGTAGCTGCTGCTTTTTTTGCAGGAGCTGCTTTTTTAGCGGGTGCTGCTTTTTTTGCAGCAGCCTTTTTAGCTGGAGCGGCTTTCTTCGGAGCAGCCTTTTTAGCTGGAGCGGCTTTTTTAGGAGCAGCTTTCTTCGGAGCGGCTTTCTTCGGAGCTGCTTTTTTAGCTGGAGCGGCTTTCTTTGCAGGAGCAGCTTTCTTAGCGGCTGCTTTCTTTGCAGGAGCGGCTTTTTTTGCGGCTGCTTTCTTCGGAGCAGCTTTTTTTGCAGTTGCCATACTTATCAATTTAAAGGGTTAGAAAATAAAAAAAGCTCTTTTAGTTTATGGCAAAATAAATGCTGAAACGGGTTAGGCTTCAGCAACACTTACTTCACTTACAGATACAAATGTTTTGGTACGGGTCTTTCTGAACTGAACGATTCCGTCGGCCAAAGCATAGATAGTAAAATCTTTTCCGATACCCACATTAGATCCCGGATGATAAACTGTACCTCTTTGACGCACGATAATATTACCCGAAATAGCCGGCTGACCACCAAATATTTTTACTCCTAATCTTTTACTCTGTGAATCGCGACCGTTTCTAACGCTACCTTCACCTTTTTTATGTGCCATTACTTTTCTATTAAATTGTAATCCTTACAAAGTTAAATAATAATTTGTTCTATCCAAATATTGCTTACGCAATTGCCTGGATTTTTATTTTTGTTAAAGCCTGGCGATGGCCGTTCAGCTTTTGATACCCTTTACGGCGCTTTTTATGAAAAACAATAACTTTATCACCTTTCAGATGATCAATTATTTCGGCTTTAACGACTGCCTTAACAGAACTACCAACGGAAACATTACCGTTATCGCTCGTCATCAGTACGTCCGAGAATTCTACATTATCTCCGGCTTTTCCGTTAAGACGGTGTACGAAAAGTTCATCATTCGCCTGAACTCTGAACTGCTGTCCTGCTATTGTTACAACTGCAAACATACTCCAAAAAATTTTGCGCAAAATTAATAACTTTTCTCTTCTCAACAAAACAAATCTCAATCTTTTTTATTTCTTCTCATCATTACTGCGCTCCAAACTACTTCAGGCATTCTGCCAAAAAGCATGAATTTGCTCTACAACATACTGCGAATTAATAAGTTGCATACATTTAAAATGTCCTTTAGGACATTTGTCATAGCCTATTTTACTACAGGGTCGGCTACTCAGCCCCTCTACCTCCACCATTACCGACAGACGACTAACATTCTGTCTTATATTATTAAAGCCATAGTAGGGAAACATCCCCATTTGTGGTGTGGTGTTGCCCCATAAGGAAATAATTTTCTTTTTAAAGGCAGCAGCCATATGCATCAGCCCTGTATCGTTGGTAACAACTACCCTGGCCCGCCTTACGATATCAGCCGACTCTGTCAGATTAAATTTCCCACAGGCGTTGTAGACTTTACCGGGATGCGCTACTATAATTCTTTCACCATCTTCTCTATCTTCGGACCCGCCTAATAAAATAACCGGGTAAGGACAGCCCGCTACCACCTCTTTCCATTTTTCTACCGGGAATTTTTTTGTTGCATACGATCCGCCGATCACACAAGCTACATATCCGGCCCAATGACTCATAGGCAAATCATCCTGTTTGATCGCCTTGCTTTCCGGTATAAAATAATCAAGTCCCTCCCCGTCGTTTTTCAACTGTAGTAGCTCCATGCCTTCGAAATAGCGGTCCACTATGCTTTTATCGGGCATGGTATCCCACTTCAAATTAACATATAACCATTTTCTGACATTGAGCTTATTAAAGGTGCAGACTTTGCCGCATACTGCTCTTTTTACCCGTAAACTTCTCAGGTTTCGGTGTAAGTCTACAATATAATCGAATGGAAGCAGTTTCAGTTCTTTAATTTTTTCGTTCAAGTCACCGTCAATAGTATGTATCTGATCAATATGTGGATTGTCCTCAATTACCTGGTAAAAAGAGCGCTTTACAAGGAAATGAATTTCTGCAGCAGGATATTGTTGCTTCAAACTTCGTAGTATCGGGGTTGTTAGCACGATATCCCCTATAGACGAAAAACGGATTACCAGTATTTTCATACACAAAAAGGAACGACAAATTCAAATCCCAGTCCTTCCTCGGACGCAAAGATAGGCTCTAAATGAGGATAAGAAAATGAGCAGCTAGAAATTTATAGAAAATACGCAGTAGTCACATAGTGTTAAGGATTTAAGTAATTTACAACAAGAAGCAGGAAAGCCCTGCACTTCATACCATAGGACGTACATAGGAAGTTTGGAACCGTAGATATTGATCAGGGGCGAGACTCGTTATATGGCCAATCGACTTGTATATCGCCGCATTCTATTGCTGGTAGAAAGTGATGGCTTTGGCGCCTGCCGCACAACACGTGTACGTGAACTAACCCAATGGGCTATGTGCGTGCATCGTTTTTTGTGGACCATCTTTCTCTAGCATTTAGCTGCAACTAGTGCAAGTACCTATGCGACAATACATTCGCACCTCGACAGGTGGGGTTATTATTATACTCTTCTCCCTGACATGCAGGTTAACCCACACCAATAGGATACTTATTTTACACCGTAGGAATAAGGAATGCACCTGGGACTGGATAAAGAACATAGTATCTGGCGATCCAACTCAAGGGTGGCACTGGAATATCCCCACCAGCAAACTACTTGGCACCAAATGAAACAGCCTTAAAAATCAGAACAAGTGTTTCCGCATGGATTTGTTGCAACCAATAATTAGAAATATCGCATATCATGGAAACTAAGCTGCTACATAAGAAAGTAGCCTATAGGACTACCAAGCTATTAAGTTTCAGCCGGTATCCCTATAGGCCATTACTATGTTCCTTAATTCAGAACACTATTTTTTCAAAACGCGGACATCTATTCTTCTATTCATAGCCCTACCCAGTTCTGTGTTGTTATCTGCTATAGGATGATCAGCGCCATAACCTTCTGCCTCAAGACGCTGAGCATCAATTCCCATAGTCTCCAGCTGACGTTTAACACTTAAGGCTCGTTCTCCGCTCAGCTGTAAATTCTTTTGTGCATCGCCGGTATTGTCGGTGTAACCGCCTAGCTTTAGATGTACTTGTGGGTAGGCTTCCAAAATAGCGGCAATGTTCTTCAGTTGTTCCTCAGAATCTGCATTCAACGTAGCGCTTCCTGTTGCAAATTGTAATCGGTCAAAGGAAATCCAATCCTTGCTCTTGTCATCTTCATTGATGATACCGCCTTCAATAAAGTCGAGCAATTTCTTCTCTACACTGTACTCGCCAACCTGCAATTCTTTGCCGCTAACCAGTTTCAAAGTAGTCATGGAGCCCACGTCAGCTACGAATTCGTTATCTACTAGCTTCCCCTTCCTTATTTCCACTACCGTTTTATCGCCATCAGTTATCTCAGTCCGGTCCGTAATTTCTATATCGGTGCCGGGACTTATGGTTTCGCCGGAAGCAGCTAGTTGCAAACGTGCAATATTTGCAATTCTATCGGCTTGTATTTTCTCGGCAAATAAGTGGGACAATGTAGGCGCAATAACCAGGCTAACGATACTCATTAACTTAATGAGTATATTCATAGAGGGGCCTGATGTATCTTTAAAAGGATCACCGACAGTGTCGCCAGTAACAGAAGATTTATGCGGCTCGGACTTTTTGTAGTAGGTTTGTCCATTTATCTCCACCCCTTTTTCAAAAGACTTTTTGGCATTATCCCATGCTCCACCAGCATTATTTTGAAATATACCCATTAAAACGCCGCTAACGGTAGCACCAGCCAGGAATCCCCCCAATACAGCCGGTCCCAGCAGAAAGCCGATTACCAAAGGCGCAATAAGCGCTATGGCTCCCGGTAACATCATTTTTTTTATAGACGCGTCGGTGGATATAGCAACGCATTTCTCATATTGCGGCTTCCCTGTACCTTCCATAATCCCGGGAATTTCGCGAAACTGCCGGCGTACCTCTTCCACCATAGACATAGCCGCCTGTCCTACCGCTTTGATAGCTAAAGACGAAAATATAAAAGGTATCATGCCTCCCACAAAGAGTCCGGCCAGTACATCTGCACGGTAAATATCAATCCCATCAATCTTTGAGATACCTACAAAGGCGGCAAATAAAGCGAGCGAAGTTAAGGCCGCCGAAGCAATAGCAAAGCCCTTGCCCGTGGCAGCCGTAGTATTGCCGACAGCATCCAGGATATCCGTTTTCTCCCGCACATCCGAGGGCAGTTCACTCATCTCGGCAATTCCACCGGCATTATCGGCTATTGGACCAAAAGCATCGATAGCTAATTGCATTGCAGTTGTTGCCATCATACCGGTGGCTGCGATAGCAACGCCATACAGGCCGGCCATTTCGTAGGATCCATAGATACCTGCCGCAAGGACTAGTATCGGCAATAAAGTACTTTCCATACCGACGCTCAAGCCTCCGATAATATTAGTGGCGTGGCCCGTAGCCGATTGACGTACAATACTTAAAACCGGCCGTTTGCCCATTGCTGTGAAATATTCTGTAATTACACTCATTAGCGTGCCCACAACTAATCCTATAAGGATGGCCCCGACTATCCCAGCCCTTGAAAACTCAAAGCCACGGAGCACCATAGTTTCTGGCATTAAATAATAGACTAAAAATGATGAGGCTATAGCTGTTAACACAATAGAACCGTAGTTGCCCATGTTTAATGCTCGCTGCACTTTCGCTGTATTTAGTCCGGCATTTTCACTGATACGTACGAAAAAAGTACCTGCAATCGAAAGCAATATACCCATACTGGCAATTAACATAGGCAGCAGTATCGGGGCCAGGCCGGCAAACCGGTCGCCCATACCGCTGATGGTTTCGCGCCCTAATACCATAGTTGCTAATACAGTAGCAACATAACTCCCGAAGAGATCGGCGCCCATACCTGCCACGTCGCCAACATTGTCGCCAACGTTATCAGCAATGGTAGCAGGATTACGGGGATCATCTTCGGGAATTCCGGCCTCTACTTTACCAACGAGATCGGCACCAACATCAGCAGCTTTTGTGTAGATGCCTCCGCCCACGCGTGCGAATAGGGCTATACTTTCTGCTCCCAGACTAAACCCGGTAAGAATTTCGATGGTCTGTTCCATTGCTAAGCTATCGACAGCGGCATCTGGGCTGAATATCATTTTCAATATGATAAAAAGTGTTCCCAGTCCCAGAACAGCCAAGCCGGCTACGCCCAGCCCCATTACGCTCCCCCCTGTAAAAGAAACCTTTAATGCTTTACTCAGACTGGTACGCGCTGCCTCCGCGGTTCTGACATTTGCTTTAGTAGCAATCTTCATTCCGATAAAACCTGCTAATGCGCTAAAAAAAGCGCCCATCACAAAGGCGATGGCTATACTCCAGTGCGAATTGGCGTTACTGGAACCCATTATACCCAGCAAAATTGCTGCCAGGATAACAAAATAAGTAAGTATCTTATACTCAGCCTTGAGAAAAGCCATGGCACCGTTGGCAATATAGGTGCCAATTTCCTTCATTCTCGCGTTTCCGGCTGGTTGTTTAACAACCCAGTTACTCTTGATCATGGTAAATAGCAGGGCAACAACACCACAAATGGGAACCAAATAAAAAAGTGAATTCATACTTTGCTACATTATTTTTTAAAAATGAACATTAAATACCCATACAAAAGAACAAATGTTACTTATTTTGAATAAAACAAATATAATCGTATAATCGGAAAATTCATACTTTTCTCTAAAATTTGACTAAAAACAAAAAACTGCCCGGGAAGACCGGGCAGTTCTAAGAGGCGTGTATCTGCTACAACAGAACAATTATCTGATCAAGGTTACTATACCTTTATAAGTTTCTATGTAGCCGTCAGGATAGCCAATACGGATAGCATATCCGTATGTACCTACGGGTTGTGCCTGCCCCTCGTAATTGCCGTCCCAACCACTGCGCGAATCGTTGGTTCGGAACAAAATAGTGCCCCAGCGATTAAATACCTTAAAATCAACCAGCTTCTCAGTAGTAATGTTCATGATCTTAAATATATCATTTTGCCCATCACTATTAGGACTAAAGGCATTAGGTATTACCAATTCCTTATGTACTACATCGGTTGCTACTTCCTCACTCTTTTCTCTGCGGCCCTGCTGCCCCACGACGACGACGGAGCAGAAAAAAATACCACTAAGCGTTAACAACACTTTTTTCATCAGCATACAAAAATAGATCCAAACAATAAGACTTCCTACTACATTAAAAGGTTGGGGAAGTTGGTCCAATACATTTTAGCCATGTTCTTTTAGAAGTCAGTACCAACAGAGAAATACCATGTAAATTCCTTACGGATATTCCATGCGGCATCCAAACGGGCAAAATAGCCGAACAAAAGGGTCCTTATACCAGCACCGTAACCGATAGCGATGCCATTATCACTATAGTTAGGCACTGACACCCGAACAACTGGAGTAATGTTATTAGGCCATCCTACCTGGTAATAGCGTTGCAAATTTTGCTCAGACGGCAATAAGCCTTCCCAGGCAGACCCGACATCTAGAAAACCTACAAGTTGAAGATTCTTCAATATAGCGGACTGGATAGGGCGCCGCAATAAAGTGGCTAATACAGGAAATCTCAATTCGGCATTAAGTAATGCATAAGTATTGCCATTCCGTGCATTTTGATCATAGCCTCTAAGGTTCGTACTTAGCGCCTGGAATGCATAATTGGTTTTATCCGTAGGAGGTAAAGCATTGCCAAATTTAGGATTGACATCGTTATCTACCCCGCCCAAAAAGTATATGATCTGTTGGTTGCCGCCCGAATGGGCTCCAGCCACCCGTATAGCTGCGATGAAGTTTTTATATATTTTGTGATAATACCGGAAATCGAAACCGAGGTTATAGAAGCCTCCGCTTTTGGTTATTTTAAAGCTATCACTAACACTATAGGCATCATTGTCAGTATACAGTTTGTACATATACTCTGCAAAAAGCTTGTAACGCAATCCGTTCCAAATATTTAGCGTAG
The DNA here is from genome assembly GCA_040392235.1 of Taibaiella helva. GTDB lineage: Bacteria > Bacteroidota > Bacteroidia > Chitinophagales > Chitinophagaceae > Taibaiella > Taibaiella helvus_A. The sequence continues at coordinate 22,223 of JBEBWN010000005.1, forward strand.
GATTGCGGGTGTCGTCATGTACAAATTCTGCTCTACTCATTGCCCAATAATCACTGGTGTTAGGTAATTCTAATCCATATCGATCTTTTGCTTTAATAACCATGCGATCCTGTCTTAACCCGAAAAACAAGCGAAAGCTTTTCACTTTGTCCAGTGGATAGCTAGCATTAGCTTGCAGAATGCTTGTAGTTGCTTTCCCGGATTGTATCAGGGGAGGAGTATTGGGATCAATTACTATATTGTAATTATATTTATTTTCCTGGCGCATAAAAATAAGCCCCCAATCGACGCGTCGCCGAAAATTCTCAAATTGTGCAAAATAGGTAAGGCCGGAAAAATTTACAGGTACTCTCACTCCTCCGGTAAATCGATAGTCCTCCATTTTGTCGTACAAACTGGCCATCAACATACCGCCAATTGCCGGATTAGAATATTGCCCGCCGGTATTTCCATATGATTGGTATCTGTTAAAAATCACGCTATTGTCGAGGCGGATACTAAAAAAATCGGGCGTAAAAGAAAGACGGTACGGTTGAGATCTCATCTCCATGAAAGTACTGTCAACATACAGAATACGCCTACCAGCCAGCCCGGTTTGTTGTGCTGAGCTGGACTGCACAAGGAGTGTATCGGAGGCATCATTCAGGTTTTTAAAAGGAACTGAAGCAGAATCCGACGGCCTGTTCAATGTCAGCATATCTGCTAACTGATTCGACTCTTCGTCCGGCTCTACACTTGCCGAGTCACCGGCATTCGCTTTTCTTTTTCTCGAAAACTCGCTTTGAAACGTTTCGCCAGTTTCCACTTTAAAAGGATCCGGAATTTTTTTTTCTTTTACGTTATCCAGGAGATTAACTGGTGTTGCCATAACATTTGCTTTGGCATTCGCTATGCCATCAACAAATGTTATAGGCAGCAATTTTTTTGCTTTAGCACTGCCATAAGGTTCTGGTAGCTCTATTTTATGGAAGAAGATATCGAAAGATCTGTTCGTTTGGATTACAGATGCAATTTTACCACTCGCAGGATTGTATTGCTGGTAGAGAATACTCCGGCTAAGATTGGTTACCGGAACAGAATAGGCAGAGTCTCTGTTATGCACATCCCTGGCAAAGAGTACCACATAACGATTGCGTACGCCGTTTTGATCAGATAGGTAAGCAAAATGTTCACTGCCATAAGGAATAGCCTGGGATACTGTCCCTTTTACATTCCGGGTCAACTGCAACAGATCATAACTCTTAGTAGTAGAATTGTAGAAAAAGGCATTCATATGCCCAATAGGTAATTCGTTGGGTAACGGCTTAATATTGAGAAAAGGCTGTGGCCGATTGCTCAAAAAAAGCACTCCTTTTCTGGCTCCGCCACTAACAAAAACAGGAGCAACGTCATCCCAGGCATCATCTGTTATTTGATTCATCCTTCCCCCCTTCAAACGATATTCGAAAAGATCGCTTTGCCCTCTTTTAATAGCAGACAGTATAATCATGTCATCGTCCTCCATAAATGTAAAGCCCGTTATACGGTCGAAGCGGCTAGGTGGAACCCGAAAATCTTCCAGTTTGGCTTTTATGGAGTTGTATATCCTTATACGCAACCTGTCACGATTTTTAAATACAATGCCTAGTTTAAAACCGGTGTTATTCCAGGAAATCAAAGGGTAATCAGGATCGTCGTATTCATTAAAATTCTTTACGCCTCCGGAAAGTATAACCGATTTCTTTTTTTGAGATACACCATCTACCACCTGCGTACGCTCTAAAATCACCTGGTATTCTCCATGTTTCCAAAGCACATAAGCAATATCGCCGCCCCGGGGGGAGACCGTAACGTCCCGGATACTATATTCATCGTCCTCAACAGGTATGTGCGCCAAGGCCGCTGACGTATCTAATGGCTCAAAGACCTGCTCTTCAAACCGATACCGCTCTTGGTAAAAGGTCACAACGGAATCATAGGTAGCCTTCAATTTTTGATCAATACTCAGAACCAGGGCTTTATTTAAGCTGCTTTTCAGCTGGGTGAGATACAGCAGGTTCCGGACATTATTTTCGCCGTATCTTACTGCTATGTATTTCCAAAATGCTTTACCGGCAAGCCGCGGATTACGATCGGCAACATTATCAAAACGCACTTTCCCATCCGCCATCATAGTATTTTTCCAGGAATTATCGTCCTCGGTTGTCCAACCATCCACCACATAATCGACGTAACCGGTAGTTACCCAGGGGGGCAAATTAAGGAGCACTGCATTTCTGACCATTTCTCTGAAATTCTCGCCAAACATTAGTCGCTCCATAACAACCTGAGCCATACCTTGCCGCAATTGTCGCTTTAAATCGGAATGCTCACCCGTAAAGTAGATAACGAGTTTGTCACCCACCAATGTCACCGTACCCGCGCGATTATTATTCTGAAGTTGCAAACCGCTATTTAAGCCAATATTTGTTTGCTGATAATCATCATAAGAATTAAAAAGCATGATATTCAACCGCTGAGGGAAAAGCCCCCCCAAACGGCGTTCTATTGCCGTAACATCCTGCTCGGCCTGCTCGGCTATATAACGCGCTAACTCCCGGCCCGAGCGATCATAATGGTAGATTTTAAAATGTTCTGCATCGTAGTATTTCCAGTCAAAACGGCGATACTGAACGCGATTCTGTCCAAAAGTTTCCAGATTGGTTTGAGCAGTCCCTACCTGTACCCCCAGGAAAGAAGGGAGCAAAAAAACAAAAAAGATGAAAAATCTACGATAATTATGCATTAGTTCACATACATGATCACAAAAAATATCACTAAAACGGTAGTGTAATTTACGGGTAAATTTGCTTCCATCCGTATTTAACGGACAATATCGGTATTAAATTATTTGTACACACTCTGTTATTCGAAGGGAATAGGTGAAGAATCAACCAGTAATATAGGCTGGACTGTTATGGATACCCGATTGATTTATTTAACGGTGTATTCGGTAACAAATATTGTTATATATTAGCGCAAAAAAAGAGATGGATACGGTACAACAATTTCACGACGATAAGGTAGACGATTTTAGCCCTAAGGGACTGCCCGGAATGCTGAATGTTTTGACCATACTTACGTTCATCGGATGCACAGTATTTTTCTTTTCGTCGTTTTATAGTTTTTTTACAACCTGCAAACAAGTGGAGACACTTCAGCAGCTCGCTAATTCAGATGACAACCCGGTAGCCGGCTTTATAGCTACGGCGGCTGAAAGCGCTCAAAGACAATGCGAACAGAGGGTACCTTTGTTGGCCATTAACCTTATTGGTATAGGGCTTTGCCTGGCAGGAGCACTGCAGATGAGAAAGTTAAAAAAGTCCGGATTTTATATTTATTCAATTGGGGAAATAATTGCTCCAATTGCCTCTGCAATTATCATTGGCGGTTCATTTGGGATTATGACGGCTTTGGGCTTCTTATTCCCGGCTTTATTTGTTATTCTGTATGCCACACAGCTAAAACATCTTAATCAATAAAAAGCAGAGCGCAACGGCCCTGAAAACAATTCCGTTGCGCTCTAGTACTTTTTCTAATTCTTTTCACGAACAAATTCTACATTGGCGTGTAGTTTAACTTCATCGCTAACTACAAGTCCTCCAGCTTCGGTTAGTTGATGCCAAGAAAGGCCAAATTCTTTACGGTTAATTTTTCCACTTACTTCAAAGCCCGTACGCAACATTCCGTAGGGGTCGGTTATGATACCGCTATGCTGCACACTCAAACGAACAGGTTTAGTTGTTCCCCTGATCGTTAAATCCCCCGAAAGCAAGTATTCGTCATCTGACTGCTTTTCCAATTTTGTACCATTAAATACAATTTGCGGATGACCAGGTGCGTCAAAAAAGTCCGGACTTTTCAAATGCCCGTCTCTTTGTTCATTTTTGGTAGAAATAGAGTCTACATCGGCAGAAAATGTAATTTTTCCGTTTGTAAAATCGTCACCTTCCGTATCAATTGAGGCATTAAACTTATTAAATTCTCCTGATACAGTGGAGATCATCATGTGTTTTACTTTAAATTGAACTTCAGAATGCGATGGGTCTAATACCCAGTGTGTTGTTGCCATAATCAATTTGTTTTTTGAATTGCAATTTACAAATAAAATAAAAAACAAAATTAATGTACATACAACAATAACGACATTAACTTAATATTATACGTTTATAGAGAATACCGTTATCAAAAAAAGCAAATCGTTGGAACGATTTGCTTTTTGCGCTGATTTTAGCTAATTAATCTATTGGGATTTCGCCTTAAACTCTTCCTTCACCTCTTTCATAATGTTTAGAAAACGCTGAACGTCCGGTACAAAGCCTCCGGCATTCTTAATAACATTTCCTTCAGTATCAACAAAAATATAAAGCGGCTGGGCTACGGCACCGAACTTGGTTATCTCCAATTCCAGGTTTTTACTACCTAAAGTTGTTATTTTGGCCCCATCTATTTTAGATGCAAATTGCTCCTGTTCTGCCAAAGGTGTTTTGTCGTCGCAATATAAGCTTACAAATACAAAATTAGCCCGGATTTCACGAAGCACTTCCGGTTTAGACAATACAGCACGCTCCATTTTCCGACAATTTACGCAGCTATGACCTGTAAAATCCAGCAATATGGGTTTATTCATTTTCTTAGCGGCAACTAAGGCCTCCTCGTAATCAAAGAATGTAGGAATTCCTGGTAACTCCGATTTCAGCCTATTGGTATATTTTTCCGGCAAAACTTCGCCAGAATCCGCAGCAGCGGCACCAGTTCCGCTATTGGCCTGAAGACTGATCAAATTATCGTGGATATTAAAATCTAAGGTTTTCCGTTCTGGTAGGAATCCACTGATACCTGATAATGGCGCCCCCCAGAGTCCGGGGATCATATAAACAGAAAATGATAACGCAGCCATGGCAAAGAAAAGGCGAGGTATGGACAGATAGGTATGTCCAAACATATTTTTGGGCAAGTCATCGTCATGCGAAAACCGAAGCTTACCCAATAAGTAGAAGCCTAGTAATGCGAAGATGACTATCCAAATACTTAAATACACTTCAAAATCCAATAAACGCCAATGGTATTGTAAATCAATGTTGGATAAGAATTTCATGGCCATCGCTAGTTCTATAAAGCCCATTGTTACTTTAACCGTATTTAGCCAACCGCCTGATTTAGCAATATTATTGAGCAAACCAGGGAAAAAAGCACAAAGTGCAAATGGCAATGCTATAGCCAGACCAAAACCAAAAAAGCCCACCAATCCACCAAGGCTGTTTTGAGATTTTACAATATACACTATCAGCGAACTGATAAATGCAGAAGTGCAACTGAACGATACAATTACTAATACCAACGCCATAAAGAAGATCCCACCAAAACTATTAGTATTAGTCTTGGAATCTAGTTTGCTGGACCAGGAAGCCGGCAATGTAATTTCGAAAGCGCCTAAAAGAGATACACCGAAAATTACAAAAAGCAGGAAAACAAAAAGATTAAAACCCATACTTGTGGACAATTCATACATTGTTTTCTCACTGAATAGTAAGGTAACCAATGCGCCAATAGCCGTAAAGATCAGGATTATGGACAATGAATAGAAGATTGCATTTTTTATACCTGTAGCCTTGTTTTTACTACGCTTGGTAAAGAAACTGACTGTGATGGGCAGCATTGCATAGATACAGGGCATAATAAATGCTATAAAGCCTGCAATAAAACCCGCGATAAAAAGTTCCCATAAAGAACTCTTATCCAGACCAGACTCTTCAACTGCAGCCGCTGGTGGCTTAGTTGACACCTCCTTGTTGCTATCTGTTCCGGAAAGGACGGGTTGGGTCTGAGCTACGGGAAGAGTATCTTCGTCAATTTGGGCTGCGACATCCGCACCAGAAGCTGTAATGGGCAAACCTTCAATTTTTATATTAAAATTTTCAGGCTCTGTGGGCAAGCAGGTTTCATCGTTACAAATCTGGAAAATGACTTTGCCTTTCAAAGCAGTATTAGCAGAAGCCAATATTTTCTGGGTATAAGTAATCTTATCTTTATAATACTGTATAGAATACTCTAGAATCTCAATACTCTCTGTAATAGGTTTGCCGTTATTTGTAATTTTACCCAGTAGCTTTATATTGGGATTTTTATCGAATTTAATTTCTGTAGGAATCTGGGAGCCGTCGCCTAGAGGTGTGGCTGTATATATATGCCAGCCCTCCTTCATTGTAGCCGTTATGGAAACATCGAATGTGCTGTCCCCGGTTTTCTTTGCATTGTACTTCCAGGAAATAACATCTTTTACTTTTTGAGCGAAAGAAGGAGGAGCAATGCAGGAAATCGTCAGAAGAAGTATTAATAGCCGGTTCATCACTAGATAATAATCAGAAATTTAGTTAAAATAGAATATGTTTATTTAAAAGGGGTCTGCAAAATACTCAAAAAAAGAACATAAAAAATTATAATGACTTGCTATTAACAGAGTACAGTATTAAGGCCTATTTACGTTTGAAGAAGGTATATCCGTTGGCACTACCAACTTTTACTAAATTTTCATGTGCTTCCCATTCCGCCGCACTAGTACTTTTCGTGATGAAATAAACTGGTTTATCTACATCATCATGTAGTAGGAAGTTTATTTTGTCTTTATAATATTGCGGCGCAACGGATGGCTGTTTATCGGAATAGAACAAATATCCATAACTAACAAAGCCTAAAGGCTGGAGGTAAACATCCTTGCCGGCAAAACTTTTATAAAAATCGACAGCGGCTTTTTGTGTATACGCTTCGATTTTCGGAACAAAATGGATCATGCATACTTGAATAATCAATATCTGGACGCAACATAACAATAATACGCCTTTATGAAACGATTTGCGAAGCCAAATTAATGAAAATAGGATGCCTATAAGATACGTTAAACCAAGCAAGCATTCAGCATAATGCCAGTTGACTGCAGCCTGTAAATTGGCCACAGCAAACTCATCGTCGATGTAGGGAATTAACTTTTCTATGTTCAGTCCAATAACGGGTATTAAGGTTATTGCCACTGCAACGAGACTGCCAATGCCAGCCAACAGAATAACCACGCCTCTTTTAAGATGCGCTTCTTTCCGATTGATACGATTAATTTGTAATGCTGCCCAATAACTAATAGGAAAGTAGCAAAGAGATGAGTAATGCACTATTTTAGTTTTCACTACCGAAAATAAAATCAGCACAACCCACAACAATACCCACATCCACCGGCTAAAATCAGTCGTAACGAGCCCTTCCGACAGGCTATTTTTCCTACTATATTGAAAAAGAAAAATCGATGCCGGAAAACAGCCTACAAGCAATACCAGGAAATGATAATAAAAGGGTCCGCCGTGCCCAGCATCTT
>JBEBWN010000006.1:0-29515 GCA_040392235.1 Taibaiella helva
GTTTTCAAAGGCTGTGCTCTTCAAATGTATTTAGAATGATCCGAAAGAAGTTGTATGCTTTCAGGGCTGATACAATACGCTTTATGCGTGCAGGCTTTTGTTTTTTTAGTTTGACTTTCTTAAATCCCGATTGCATGCGAGGATTGATTTTAACCATTAAACAAAACATACTTACGAATGAAAAAAAATGCACTCGTTTTTGCTCTTCTTCTTTTATCCGCCGGAACTGCCTTAGCACAAAAATACCGGGCTATCATTACTACCGATGAGGGCAAAATAGAGCTCTTTCTTTACGATAAAACACCCTTACACCGGGATAATTTTGTAAAATTGGCTAAAAAGCATTTTTATGATGGCACGCTGTTCCATAGGGTCATTCCGGATTTTATGATCCAGGGAGGAGATCCGGACTCTAAAAAAGCAAAAGAAGGCGCGGCCTTAGGCGAGGGTGATGTAGGCTACAGGATTCCGGCAGAATTTGTAACGGAATATTATCATAAAAGAGGCGTTTTAGCTGCCGCCAGGGACAATAACCCGGAAAAAGCCTCATCCGGCTGCCAATTTTATATCACAGTAGGCAAAAAACTAACCGATGCAGACCTTGATCAAATGGAGAAAAGGAATGGCAGAAAGTACACCGCCGAACAACGGGAGGCGTATAAAAGTATCGGGGGCACACCACACCTGGACGGTGGATATACCGTTTTCGGGGAAGTAACAAAAGGTATGGATATTGTGGATAAAATTGTAAAACAACCCAGGAATAATATGGATCGTCCTAACAAAGATCAGAGTATACAGAAATTGCGCGTCAAAAAGAAATTCTTATTCTTCTGGATATAAGCCTGCAAATACAATAATTTAACAAAGGGAATTTAGCCATTTTTTCGCTGGTAGCCCTCTAAATAAAGATTAATGTCGTTCCGGTTGCTGGAATTTCTCTCATACAACCGGAACGACATTGCATGATATATATAGTATTCCTTATTGATGAAGCCATCCCTAAAGCAAATTTTAGATCAGAAAGTAAAGCAATACAATCAACGTTCTTTTATTGAGAATGACCCGATCTGTGTGCCACACCGGTTTAGTCGTCGGCAGGATATTGAAATTGCGGGACTTTTTGCGGCCTTGTTCGCCTGGGGTAACCGCAGGGCCATCATCAACAGCTGCGACCGCCTGTTAGGGCTAATGGATAATGCTCCTTACGACTTTATCCTTCACCATACTGAAAAAGACCTTAAACCCTTCCTGACTTTTGCACATCGCACATTTAATGCTACGGATCTCTTCTGGCTTTTACACTTCCTGAAGACGCATTTCCACAAATATGACACACTAGAACCTGCTTTTGCACTCTTTATGAACAAAAACGCCCCATCAGTGGCCGATGGGCTTATAGGATTCCATAATTATGTGTTTGCAGATGCCGGCGCACCTGAACGAACCCGCAAACATATAGCCAGCCCCTTGCGCAAATCTGCCTGCAAGCGACTGAATATGTACTTGCGGTGGATGGTTAGAGATGATCAATCGGCAACGCCTGCTGTGGATTTCGGTATATGGAAAAACATCAGGCCAGATCAGTTAATATGCCCATTGGACGTTCATGTAGGTAACGTGGCCCGCAGGCTACAGTTATTGAGCCGGAAGCAGAACGACTGGAAGGCGGCGCTCGAATTAACGGAGCGTCTTAAACAACTCGACCCACGGGATCCGGTAAAATACGATTACGCTCTTTTTGGCCTCGGCGTGATAGAGCGGTTTTAAATATAAAACGACGAGCGATTATCTCTCTTCCTACAGAAAGAAGCCTTCCCTTTTGGCATCCTTTCCCAATAGATGCGCAGGCTCAAATACTCCCAATTTTCTGTTGTCGAAAAGGCTTGATATAATTGAAGCAAAAAGTTTGCTCCATCTAACTAATAATCTGTCATTTATAGTAGCGCGCAGCTTCCGGCAGTCAGCAGCAACAAGAGAATGATAGCATCCTGTATCATTCAGAGAAAAGGGCCGCTCCGCCCCTTTCCGGTTTCGGGGAAAATGCGAAAAAAAGGAGATTGAAATAAAAAAATATTTTGATAATTTTATGGATAATCAATTTTTTTTTGCACTTTTATCTCCCCAAAGTCTTTTGATTGGGAAAGATTTAGTGGGAACACGATTTGATAAACAGTTTTAATAACCAAATTATGAAGTGTAAAATTACGTTTGCCGGTGTGGGACTTGTTGTGGCGACTATGTTTGGTTTAGGGAACGCCAGTGCTCAGGATGTTCACTTTACTCAGTTTGATGCCTCTCCCCTTTTGCTTAACCCAGCTAATACTGGCGCTTTTAGTGGAGAAGCCCGTGCATCTGTTATTTACCGCGATCAATGGCGCAGTGTTCTTGGGGATGCTGCCTTTAAAACATATGCAGCCTCTTTCGACATGCCTATTATCCGTGATATTTCGGTTGACGACTATCTCGCTGCCGGTGTTCAGCTGTATAATGACCGGGTTGGTGATGGCAATTTGAATAACTTTTCTGCATTACTTTCTGTAGCATACCATAAGTTTTTAGGAAAAGACGCCAAAAAAGTTTTGAGCGTTGGGTTTCAGGGAGGCTATACGCAAAAGAGTATAGATCTGAGCAGATTATACTTTGGTGATGAGTTTGTTGAAGGCGTATTCCAATCTGGCACCTCACCGGAACGTAACTGGCTGGACCGTAATACCAGCAATTACCTGATTAATGCCGGTATCAGCTACGCGCAAGCAATAGGAAGTCGTTCAGGTTTTACACTGGGTGTTGGTGTAAACAACATTAACCAGCCATTAGAATCGTTCGATACCCGTACTGCTTCCAATCAGGTAGGTTTAGCCATGCGCTATACCGGCCAGGCCGGCGCTATAATCGGGCTAAGTGATAAGTTTACTTTAAAACCTGCGGTATTAGTACAATCACAGGCTTCTGCGATGGAAATTGTGGCAGGTAACGAATTTCACTTAAAAGTAGGAGAGGATTATGAGCTACCTACCGCAACTGCCGTATTTGCAGGTGCATGGTACCGCTTTGATGATGCTCTTATGATTACGGCAGGTATTGAGTTCAAAGGTTTCCGCGTAGGCCTGGCTTACGACTATAATACTTCTGCTTTGAAAACTGCTTCAAACGGTAATGGCGGCTTTGAAATTGCGTTACGTTACATTGCGCCGAGCCCGATCGACTTTGCGCGCAGGCTTTTATACCCATGTAGTCGCTTTTAATCATCCCCCAACACTATTGACCGTTTGATCAACACAACATATATTTTCATTTTTACGGATACATGATACTTAATGAAAGGACCTTGCCAGACTAATTTCGAAAAATGCAGGGCGGGTTCTTTTGTTTTAGTAAATCAATGACTATTTTTATAGCCCTAAGTTCTATTTAACATATTTTAATCAACGTTGCATGTACATGAAACGCAAATCGCTACTCTGTTTATTTTCAGCTTTTATGTTGACGGCTGTTATACAGGATGAAGCTTTGGCACAAAAAGAAAAATATCGGAATAAAGCAAATGATCCAGTAGCTCAATTGGGCTACGAGAAAAAATTGCGTTGGGCAGATGGTCTATTTAAAGCAGGCAGCTATTATAATGCCTACGACTACTATTTACAATTACTGCAGGAACAACCCCGCAACCCATACCTGAACTATCAGGCCGCTGAATGTGCATGGTATATGCGCGACTACGCCCCTGCAGCACATTATTATGGCTTTGTTTATTCGCTATCTTCGGCCTTGTATCCGGAAGCTGTATACAAAGAAGCATTGATGCTGAAAATGCAAGGTGAATACACACAGGCAATTTCCCGTTTTCAAAAATTCATCACCGACAATCCCAAAACTTTCAAAAAGCTTAAAAAACGGGCTGAACGAGATATTGAGGGTTGCAAAATGGCCATGAACTCCATTAATAACCCCATACCGGCCACGATAAAGAATTTGGGACCCAATGTAAATACGGCTTATACCGAACTCGCTCCATATCCCCTGGGTGATACAGCACTACTTTTTGCGACAATGAAATCCAACAACCTGGTGGAGATCGGGAAAGAAAAGCGTGCTGATTACGTATCCCGTTTTGTGGTTTCAGACAAATTTAAAAAAGCAGAAGAAAGAGATACTTTCCAGTGGTCACTCCCCTTCCTGGACGGTAAGTTTAACGATCCGAAATACCATATAGGTAATGGCGTTTACAGCCCCGGAGGTAACCGTTTTTACTTCACCCGCTGCCTGGAGAATGCAACGAATGAAATGACCTGTAAAATATACGTGTCAGAGTTCGAAAAGGAAAAATGGGGTGAACCCCGTTTGATCGGCAATGGTGTAAATGAAGAAGGTTCGTCCAGCACACAACCCTTCATGGCTACTGTAGGTAAAAAAGAAGTTTTGTTCTTCTCTTCTGACCGGAAGCTGCAAAGCCGCGGTGGCTACGACATTTGGTATTCGGTATACGATCCACGTCAAAAAAGCTATCGTCGTCCACAAAATGCCGGTAAACAAATTAATACAGAAGGCAATGAAGCCTCTCCATACTACGACAGCCGTACCAGCAAACTATATTTTGCTTCTGATGGCTGGGTGAGCATGGGCGGATTCGATATCTTCTCAGCAGAGGGAGGTCCATCCCGTTATACCAACCTCATGAACCTTGGCTATCCGATCAACACTTCTGCCGACGAATTATACTATATTAATGATCCGGTAGGCAAGCCTGATGCTTACGTGGTGAGTAACCGTATCGGCGCAATAGCGCTTAAAAATCCAACCTGCTGCGACGATATCTGGCGTATTCAATACGAACCTAAAGTTTATGCAATGGGTAAAGTATTAGATCAAAAATCGCAGCAACCGGTAGGACAGGTTGTGGTAAAAATGGTGGATGAAGCCGGTAACCTAAAAACCTTCAATTCTGAAGATGGTCAATTCCAGTTCCTGACAGCCCGAGGCCACAACTACTCTTTAACTGCCGATAAAATGGGATATATTTCAACCAGCGCCAGCGTTAGTACTGAAAATATCAGGCGCCAGGATCCCGATGATACGGTATTTGTAACGATCTATGTAGACAGTTTCCAAATTGATCAGGACTTTGAACTGACTAATATTCTGTACGACTACGACAAAGCTACATTACGTCCGGAGGCGGCCGCTTCATTGGAAAAGCTTACAGACCTGATGAAAAACAACCCTTCCATTGATGTACAGATTTTCTCGCATACAGATGGCAAAGGTTCAGATGCTTACAACATGAACCTGTCACAAGAAAGGGCAGAAGCTGTAGTGAACTACCTGATCCGTAATGGCATTGAGCGTAGCAGATTATCAGCTAAAGGAATGGGTAAAAGAGAACCTGTAGCTAAGGAAAAGACTGCTTCCGGCAAAGATATTCCGGAGGGCCGCCAGGAAAACAGGCGTACAACTTTCCGCATATTGACCGATGTTCCTACCCGTCGTACTATTTACGACAGCACTAAACCCGGAACACTGGGCGAACAGGAAAATAATTTGCGTGTTGACGAAGAAAATGGAGAAGATGGAATGGATTCCGACGACCTGGATTCGCAATTCGGCAATCAGGGAAGCAGGGTAAACTAGACTAATTGCATGTTATACTTGCGCAGGGCTCACTAACGGGCCCTGCTTTTATTTAAGTAAGATACCAATAATGAATTATATACAGATAAGCATAAAAGAAACCGATCCGGTAAAAAGGGAAACGATAATGGCTCTGCTGAACAATACGGAGGTAACCGGAATTGAGGAAAAAGAGAACGAACTCATAGCCTACTGGGACGAAGACCAGTTTGACCAGGAAGCAGTATATCAAATTGCGGATAACTACGGCATCAAGCTGGAACGGCATCTATTGCCAACACGTAACTGGAATGCTGAATGGGAAAAGAATTTCCCGCCGGTTATTATTGACGGCTTTTGCAGCGTACGTGCCGCTTTTCATACCGCTCCTGAAAATATCCTTTTTGATATTGTCATCACACCCAAAATGTCTTTTGGCACTGGGCATCATGCAACTACTGCGTCAATGATCGGCATGATGAAAAAATTATCCTTCGTCAATGCTAATGTTCTTGACTTCGGTACCGGAACAGGCGTTCTCGCTATCCTCGCAGAGAAAATGGGTGCTCCCCGGGTGATCGCTATAGATAATGACGAATGGTCATATAATAATGCTCTGGAAAACTGCGAGAATAATAAAACGCAACATATTATTGTGCGCCAGGCTACCGCCGACGATCTGGATGATACCCCTCAATTCGACATTATACTGGCTAATATTAATCGCCATATCCTCCTGGCCTACATGCAAAAGATGTATATACTGGCAAATGAAAATGCCACACTGCTGTTAAGCGGAATCCTGGTAGAAGATATTGCTATTATCAAACAGTCCGCGACAGAAAATGGCTTTGTATACATGGAAGAAATGATCAACAACAATTGGATATGTATGCGTTTTACCAAGTTATAGCGTTTATTGCTTAAGGTATAAAATGAATAACAACAGTAGAAGCACACAAGGAGAAAGCAGTACGCCCCTTATTCTTCTGCTGTTGTCTTTTTATTATTGTAAACTCTGGGCTTACGGATTGGAAAGAATGCGCAGTATGTATTATTCCTGCAAATGAGGATCAACTTTTTCCAGGGCCTTCTGCGCGGCAAACTGGCCGGCCTCTTTTTTGGTATAGCCGGTAGCAGTGACGAACACAGCGCCATCTACTTCGATAGCCACGGTAAACACTTTTCTGCCCGCTTCGATCTTTTCATCAAGCGTAACAAAATCGATCTGTTTTCCCTGGCGCTGGGCCCATGTATAGAGCTTATTTTTAAAGTTGTACTCAGTTACCTCCAGCTCTTCTATATCAATATAGGTAGCCAATACTCTTTTCAGAATAAACTTTCTCGTTTTCTCGAATCCGCCATCCAGGTAAACGGCGCCCACTAAGGCTTCCAGTGCATTGCCGAAAATATGGCTGCGACGAAGCATCTTATCATTTTTATTGAAGCGCACGATCTTTTGCAGTCCCATGCGGAGTGCAATTTCGTTCAGTGAATTGCGACTCACTATTTTGGAACGCATCTCAGTAAGATAACCCTCATCTCTTGTGGGATATTTTTTAAAAAGATATTCACCTACTATAGAACCCAGGAAAGCATCGCCCAGAAATTCCAGCCGCTCATTATTCGACGAAATCAGGTCGTTATGGGACCGGTGCGTTAATGCGGATATATAATATGGTAAATAACCTGGTTTATATCCCAGAATATTTTTTAATACCTTTTGGAGTACTTTATCTTCTTCGGAAAAGCGGCTAAAAATATTTCTTGGTAGGCTCAAGTTAAAATTTACTCTTCGTATTTTTTGAAGATAACAGATGCATTATGTCCTCCAAATCCAAACGTATTACTGATTGCTGCCCGGACAGTCCTTTGCTGGGCGGCGTTAAACGTGAGGTTCAGACGGGAATCAAACGCAGGATCATCTGTAAAATGATTTATGGTAGGCGGTATAATGTTGTGTTTCACTGCCATTATTGTTGCGGCAGCTTCTATGGCACCAGCAGCACCCAATAGGTGCCCCGTCATCGATTTTGTCGAGCTGATATTCATCTTAAAGGCATGCTCTCCAAATACCTTTTGAATGGCCGTTATCTCAGCAATGTCACCGATAGGAGTAGAAGTACCGTGTACATTGATATAGTCAATATCCTCCGGCTTAAGCTGCGCGTCTTCCAGAACGTTATGCAGGACATTGATAACACCCAGTCCTTCCGGATGCGGGGCAGTCAAATGATAAGCATCAGCGCTCATTCCACCACCTACAAGTTCGCAAATAATGTGGGCGCCTCTTCTTTTTGCATGTTCCAGTTCTTCAAGAATAATTGCCGCACCACCCTCTCCCAGTACAAACCCATCGCGGTCCAGGTCAAAGGGCCGACTAGCTGTTTTAGGATCGTCATTGCGTTCAGAAAGAGCTTTCATGGCATTAAACCCTCCAATACCGGACTGTGTAACCACTGCTTCCGAACCACCAGTTACAACTACATCGGCCTTGCCCAACCTGATATAGGTTAGTGCATCTATAAGACCATGAGTTGATGAAGCACAGGCGCTTACCGTAGCATAGTTCAGACCCCGAAAACCATATTTCATAGAAATATGTCCGGCGGCAATATCCAGGATCAGTTTGGGAATAAAGAAAGGATTAAAGCGGGGCGTGCCATCTCCGGCATTATAGTTGGTCATCTCTTCAATAAAAGTGATCATACCACCTATACCTGATGACCAAATAACCCCGATACGGTCTTTGTCCAGGTTTGGATTGTCTATCCCAGCTTGCTGTATAGCTTCTGCTGCAGCTACCATCGCAATCTGGGAAAAGCGATCCAAACGCTTAGACTCTTTTTTCTCCATATAGTCATCTACATGGAAATTTTTAAGTTCGCAGGCAAATTTAGTTTTAAATTTTTCTGCATCGAATTGTTTAATGAAATCGGCGCCTGAAACACCACTGACTAAAGCATTCCAATACTCTTCGGCTGTATTACCAATGGGAGTTAGGGCGCCGAGCCCCGTTACAACTACTCGTTTTAACGTTACGTTCATTTAAACAATTGAGATTTCTGATTTTCTATTTATTACTTCACGTGTTCCTCAAGATATGCAATAGCCTGACCAACGCTACCTATGTTTTCAGCTTGATCATCTGGAATAGAAATATTGAATTCTTTCTCAAATTCCATCATAAGTTCTACAGTGTCCAGAGAATCAGCTCCAAGATCGTTGGTAAAACTAGCCTCAGGGGTAACTTCTGATTCGTCAACGCCTAATTTGTCAACGATAATTTTCTTTACGCGATTAGCAATTTCAGACATAATGTTTGCTTTTAAGTTAATGGTGCAAAAATATACTTTTTAGTAAAACAAAGAAATGTTTTTTGATGGCCGGGAGATAAATAAGCAGTGGTTCCGATGACTATATATAACTGTTTTCAGCCAAAAAAACCATTCCCTTTATACCCTTTGGCCTACTTTCCGGCGAACCCGGGCTTATACTTCCGACACAAAGGCAATATACGCTATAAGCCAACCATATCTTTAGGTATAACCCATTGGTCAAATTCTTCGGCCGTAAGGTAACCCAGATCTATTGCCGTTTGTTTAAGTGTTTTTCCCTGTTTGTGCGCCGTTTGGGCTATTTCAGCAGCCTTATAGTACCCGATTTTGGTATTCAACGCCGTTACCAACATCAATGAATTATTGACATGTGCCTCAATATTAGCCTCAATAGGAGCTAATCCAACTGCACATTTATCATTGAACGATACGCATCCATCACCGATTAACCGGGCACTATGCAGGAAATTGTAGATCATCATAGGCTTGAATACATTCAGTTCGAAATGCCCGTTTGCTCCACCAATATTAATAGCGACGTCATTACCCAGTACTTGTGCTGCGATCATTGTTAATGCCTCACATTGTGTCGGGTTTACCTTTCCTGGCATAATTGATGATCCGGGTTCATTATCGGGAATGAAAAGCTCGCCAATGCCCGAACGTGGACCAGAACTCAACATCCTGATATCATTTGCTATTTTCATAAGGCTTACGGCCACCGTCTTCAAAGCGCCGTGCGCCTCAACAATGGCATCATGCGCCGCAAGTGATTCAAATTTGTTTTCTGCAGTAATAAAAGGAAGACCTGTCAATTCGGCTATTTTCTTGGCAACCAGCTCCGCATATCCTTTGGGCGTATTAATACCGGTTCCGACAGCTGTGCCACCTAAAGCCAATTCGCTCAGATGTGCAAGCGTATTTTCGATAGCTTTTAACCCGTGGTTCAGTTGTGAAACATAACCGCTCAACTCCTGTCCCAGCGTAAGCGGCGTAGCGTCCATAAAATGGGTACGGCCTATCTTCACAATATGCATATACTCTTTCGACTTCGACGCCAGCGTATCTCTTAACTTCTTAATACCGGGAATAGTTACCTCAATCAGCATTTTATAGGCTGCTATATGCATTGCCGTAGGGAAGGTATCGTTCGAAGACTGCGATTTATTAACATCATCATTTGGATGTATAAATTTTTCTTTATCAGTAAGTTGCCCTCCGTTCAGCACATGTGCCCGGTAAGCTACAACTTCATTGACATTCATATTGGACTGAGTTCCCGAACCCGTTTGCCATACAACCAGAGGAAACTCATTATCCAGCTTATGATCCAGTATTTCATCACAAACACGGGCAATAAGCTCCGACTTTTCTGAAGCCAATACGCCTAATTCAGTATTGGTTAAGGCTGCTGCTTTTTTCAGATAGGCAAAAGCAGCAATAATCTCCTTGGGCATCTTATTAATGTCCTGGGCAATTTTAAAATTATCGATGGAACGCTGCGTGTGCGCTCAAAAATACGCTTCTACAGGCACTTTAACCTCGCCCATAGTGTCTTTTTCAATACGAAAGGAAATATGAATTTATATTTATATTAATGGATAAAAAATCGCCCGGACATCTCTGCCGGCCATTCTCGGGCGCAAAGGTATTAAATGATTCGATTTACCAAGAAATATATCCTGGTCTCTCTTACTATTATAATTATATTAGTAACGCAGGCAAATATGTAAAAGTAATTAAATCCGTACCTTTGCCGGCTCTTAGTAAATTAGTTATGGTGCAGATTGGAAAAATTACCCTACCGGACTTCCCCTTACTGCTGGCGCCGATGGAAGATGTCAGCGATCCGCCGTTCAGAGCGGTGTGCAAACAACAGGGGGTAGATTTAATGTACACTGAGTTTATTTCGTCTGAGGGGTTGATACGGGACGCTATTAAAAGCAGGCAGAAGCTTGATATATTTGATTATGAACGACCTATAGGAATCCAGATTTTCGGAGGCGATGAAGAAGCCATGGAAATGGCCGCAAAAATAGTTGATGCTACTCAACCCGACCTTATCGATATCAATTATGGTTGTCCTGTCAAAAAAGTGGTTTGTAAAGGTGCGGGAGCAGGCATTCTCAAGGATATCCCTAAAATGATCAAACTTACCGAAGCAGTGGTTAAATCTACTTCATTACCGGTTACTGTAAAGACAAGGCTCGGATGGGACGACAGCTCCAAAAATATTGAAGAAGTAGCGGAAAGGTTACAGGACATAGGTATTCAAGCATTGTCTATACATGGCCGTACACGCATGCAGATGTACAAAGGAGAAGCCGACTGGTCACTTATTGCCCGTGTAAAAGAAAATCCAAGGATAAAAATTCCCATTTTTGGGAACGGCGATATCGATACACCACAAAAGGCATTGGAATATAAGAACAAATATGGCGTTGACGGTATTATGATAGGAAGAGCAGCAATAGGCTATCCCTGGATTTTCCGTGAAATAAAACATTTCCTGAAAAAAGGCAGCGTTCTGCCGCCCCCTAGCGTAGAAGAACGGATTGCCGTCTGCGTTCAGCATCTCGTAAAATCAGTCGAATGGAAAGGCGAAAAACTGGGCATATTGGAAATGCGCCGACACTACGCATCTTACCTTAAAGGTTTACCCAATGTTAAGGAGTACCGGATGAAACTGGTTAATGGCGACAATCTGCCATTCTTACTGGAAGTGCTCGAACGTTTAAAAGAAGAACAGATGCAGTTGGTCTGAATTTAATTAGTTCTAAGTTCTGTCGTAAGCAAAAGAGCAATGCCAAAAAACATTTTGTAATTAACTGCAGGTTATAAAAGCAAACAAAACAGGCTTGACCCGAGGCCAGGAGCCCGGACGACAGTAGGTAAGAATGAAGGCCGGCTCCAGCCGTTGCATTATATAGCCAGTCCTCTGAATCGGATCCTCCTGTAATAACAAACAGATAAAGCGGCCAACAGCTCTTTAGTAATAGCTGATCCCGATTGCCTTACGCGCCGCAGCGATGGTTTGGGATGCACTTTCCCGGGCCTTTTCTGCTCCCTCTTTTAAGATTTTCCTGATGCGCTGTTCATCCTGCTGCAATTCCAAAGAACGACCCCTGATTGGTGCTATGTAGGCAACCATATCTTCCGCCAGTTGCTTCTTCATATCACCATAACGTATAGAACAAGTATTATAGGCGTTTAAAAACGCCTGATATTGTTCCGGCAAAGACACCAACTTCATCAACTGAAATAAATTCTGTATATAGTCAGGCATTTCGCTATCGGGAATCGAGGGCCCCGAATCGGTTTTAGCTTTCATAATTTTCTTCCGGATAACCGCGTCTTCGTCATTAAGATAGATAGTAGCATGTTCATTTTCACTCTTGCTCATCTTGCCATTGCCATCCAGGCTGAGTATCTTCAGCGTATTTTCATCGAAACGGAATACCTGGGGTTCAGCGAAAAGTTCTACTTCGTACCTACTGTTAAAGCGATGCGCAAAATTTCTGGCCATTTCCAGGTGCTGCTCCTGATCCTTACCTACCGGTACCTTGACAGCCCGGTGAATCAGTATGTCAGCAGCCATCAATACCGGGTAAGTTAATAGCCCGGCATTTACATTGTCCGGGTTTTGCCGGACCTTATCTTTAAAAGTAGGCACCTTTTCCAATTCTCCTTTGTAGGCCAGCATATTCAAGAGTAAATACAGTTCCGGGATCTCCGGCACATCCGTTTGGGCATATAAAGCCACCTTTTCGGGATCGATTCCGCAGGCTATATTCTCAGCTACAACACGGAATACAGTAGTTTTAAGGTCTTTCGGATCGGGATGTGTGGTCAGCGAATGATAATCCGCAACAAAAAAGTAGCACTGGTATTCATCCTGCATGCGTACATAATTATGTATAGCGCCAAAATAATTACCCAGATGCAAATATCCTGTGGAGCGGATACCGCTCACTACAATTTCTCTTTGTGACATAAGATTGCAAAAGTACGAAAAGGGACAGCAAGTTTTATTGCAGCATCGGGTGCCCTCTAGCGTTTACGCCTACTTAAAAACATCAGACTCCTTCCTTTCCTGCTTAGGCGGGTAAAGAAAATCCTGAGGAAACCGGGTAAGGTACCGCCAGATGAGCTTCCCGGCCTGGGGCAGCTGGGTTAACGAAACATTACGGCTGCGAACAGCTACATAGAACGCCAGGGAAAAACTGATCAGGAAATTGAAAAAACCTATTCCGATTACACCTATCGTTGTCCATATCCAATCATAAGCACTTACCTCGTTACCCAGACCATCCACTCCAAAGGCGAAATAGGCTGTAGAAATAGTGATATGCCTTATGTCAAAGGGGACGCCAAAGAAATCTCCTATCAGCTTGGCATATCCCAACATGAACCCAAGTGAAATATTACCGATAATGCCACCGAGATTACCCACGATAAAATCCGAGAAAGAACTGAGCTTTTGTCCGCTACATATTTTTCGCAATCCTGCATGCTCCTTGATCCGCGCTCCCAGATTACCGTAAATAACCTTATTGTCGACATAACCGGTGATAATACCGCTTGTAAACAGGCAAACCCCGGTAATACAGGCGTACATCCAGGCCAGGCTGGTCAATGGATTTTGATCGCGCAGGGATTGCAGGCTTTCTGCCTGATCATGCAACAGGGGACTATTGGTTAATGCCTGCCAGGCAACAGACAAAAGGTAAGACAGGGGAAATACAACAATCAGATTGCCGGCAAAAGAGGCAAACTGGCTACGCCATACTTTACCAAAAGTAAGCGCTAACCCTTGGAAAGAAACACCGCCCTTGCGGCTATCCAAAGAGCTCGCCAACGCAGAAGCCGTCATTGTGGGTTGCTTGGTAGCCAGCGAAGCCCCGGTGAGAAATAAAGCTACAAAAGCAATGGCGTAGTTTAGTCCGTAAAAAAAATACTGCCAAAAAGGAGCCATATGTACTTTATGCAGCAGCGCCTTTACCAGGGCTGCAAAAGCGATGATTACCCCCCCTGCCGCCGCTGAATAGAAGAAATTACTATACTGCGCGCGGGTTGTGGTAATGTAATGCTCTCCTGAAGCGCTTTTATGTTCGGCAATCTGGTAAGCCAGCATTCCCGAATTCTTACGGTACAGGTCGGATAGACTATACCGCTTATTGATACTTTCAATTACCGCTTCGAACAGGCTTACCGAATTGCGCAAGGTATATTGCGGTACTGCTCCCGGAGTCAAAAAGCGGATAATAATAAACATTCTCTTTAATTGCTGACTTACCCGCAGTAACAGGTAAGACTGGCCCAAACTGGTACCATTCTTGCCCGTATTTTCCCGGATGCCGGCAATAATATCTTCACACTGGTTCAGGATGCCGATTGCATCCTGAGCACTCGACTGGAGGTAGGTTTCCGACGTCCCCCCCTTCCGTACTAAATAAATAAAGGACTGTATCTTCCCGTTTTGCTCTATAAAAGGCGTTGTCCCATCTTGTTCTGCACCTGCTTTTATGCGCAACTCCTCCTCCAAACCGAGATAAGCTATCCGGTAAGAGAGAAGGGATAATGCATTCGTAAGGTATTGTTGAAACGGTGTATCCTCTTTTTCGAGCCCCCCTGCGGCTATTTGAAAAAAAGATATCCATATTTCATCCGGTATAGATGCTACCCATTTATAGTCGTCTTTCTTATAAAAGGCCCTTTCGAGTAGATAATACATACTTCTTTTCTCTGGTAGAGGGGGCAGTATACGGTGGCGTAGTTGCTTGAAGAACTCGGAAAAAAACGTTCCTCCCGACAAGATACCTACATTTGTAAAAATGCTCTGGCTATCGCGGGTATTAAAAAGATATACAAACATGCTTTGCAGGCTGACCGTAAGCTGCTTGTCATTTTCCAATAGCGTTAATAATCGCTTCATCTGGTCTATCGCTGTAGACTGCCTGACAGGTCGCAGTAAAGCGATCAATTCGATAAACAACGTACTGTACCGGTTCGTATCCGTAGTACTTTTGATTTCTTCGATCCATACCGTAAAATCATAAGAAAGCTTATTTCTTTTGAATAAGGTCATATATGCTGCAAAATAAAACTTTGATTTCTAAAAATGATCGGAAAGGCGTTTTATTTACACTAGATACAGGGTCGTAAATCTAAAATAGCGCGGGAGGTTTAGTATTAGGAACAACTGGTAATTAATAGGACAATACCCGTTTATGCCAGAAAACAGGTTAGGCAGGCAGATGGAAAAATGGTACCTCCGGTATCAGTAGTAAAGTCAGCCGGGTTAAACCCGCTACGGAAATAATAACAGGACCGCCCGGGCTGAGCAATAAAAATAACATGTAAACAGGGCAGTTCCGGGTAGGTAGTATCCCGCTGTTTCCCCCGACTGCTTCATAAATTCCCCGGGCTGTTTTGCCTTAAAAAGCAAGGGAATCAACTTGCCCCGGACCGGGTTCATCACCACCCCGTCCGGAAAATGGCTTCCCCGCCCTGGCTTTTCTAAATACTACACCCGGATAAAGCTTTCCCGGGATAGAACAGGGGCATGACTCCCCTTCCTGCTTCTTTATTTCCCAGGGAAAACCACGATCTTATTCCAGAAGACAACATCTCCGCCCGGAAGACAATTATCTGCTACCTGGAAAAGACGACTTCCCCGGGATGAAAGCATTTCGGGGAAGGATCGTTTTCATCACCGACCTTTCTACCGCCATCAAGGGTAGGGTTGCACAATTTCGCAGTGGGGTCAATGGAAAAGGGTCGGGAAATAAGGCTAAAGAGTCTGGGGACAAGGCTAAATGGTACGGGGAAATAACAAAAAATATGGTTATATAGGGTTCATAGGTTTATAAATCAATATGAAAGGATACCCCGTTATGTTATATAGATCTTAAGATAGAAGCTTCGAAATTATTGCCCAAAAGGGTGAAAACGGCATTTTTTTGTTCTAACCAATCGATAAAAGCGGGTGTATTCCGGTAAACGGCCAAAATACCGATGCCAGCCCTTAGGCATAACGCAACCTTAATAATGCTTCACTATTTTCTCCATATGAATCAAAATCCCTTCATTATTTAACACGTGGAGCATATACATACCTTCCGGCAACGTCGTCATATCTATTTCGTTCTCATGCTGCTTATTCAGTACAATCCTGCCATCCAGGGTAAAGAGGCGTAGCTGCAATGCCGTCTTAGCCCGAATAAACAGTTTTTCCCGCACCGGATTAGGAAATACTTCTACCCCATTTCTTTTAGGCAGTGACGTGATATCTGTAGTGTAATTTGTTACCGAATAAATTGCAGAAGTATAGGAGCAACCATGTTCATTTGTAATCAAAACGGTATAGTCCCCGTTTGAAGTAACGGAATACACTTCTTCTGTTGCCCCCTCTATAAGATTACCATTTAAATACCATTGATAACTTGCAAAAGGGCCGCCGGTAGCACCTAGCTGGAATTCCTTAATTGTAATTGTGGTAAACAGGTCATTGCCCTTCACTATAAAAGAATCCCTGTACGTGTAACATTTCCCAGATGTATAAGAAACCCAATAAGTTCCGGGTCGGTTAATAGTTTTTAAGGTATCCTGCAAGCCATCATCCCATATATATTCACTAAAGCCGGAGGGCGCCGATAGAACCACCGTGCTGTAGTCGCATACGATCGTATCCAGTACCAAGGTATTATAATCAATGTGTTTTATGGGGACCACTACCTCGTTTGGCAAACCTTGTGCCAGCAGCCCTGCTGTTTGGCCGGCATTGGGAAAGTAAAGTGTTGTCACAGAGTCCTGGAACTGACATGCAAGGCCAGCACTGTCAGGATAGTTAATTCGCCCCATAAAGCGATAGTTGTTGTAACCGGGACTGCCCACCAATGCACCAAAGTAAATCTTTCCATCGGGCCCTATCTTCATATCTGCGTACTGTCCGGAAGGACCTAATCTTATTTTGGTAGCGGAAGGATCAGCAGCAGATAGATCAAATTGAAAGACTTCCGATCCGGTGGTGGTTTGCCCATATACTTTGCTACCATCTGGCGAAAACGTCCCACCATAGTAAACAGCGCTATCCAGTATACTGGCATTTGATAACTGCCCGGTATTAATATCAAAATCGAATAATTCCAACCCCCGGCCCAGGTTCGCGGTAGCTCTGAAATTACAGGTAAGCACACGGTTTCCCTTTGGACTCAGTTTCATTACGCCTTGTAAGTAGAATCCACCCGGAAAGTTGCCGGCCTTTGAAACAACTGGAGTCAGGTTCAAACCCGAGGGGCTGATATGATAACTATAGAATTCAGATTTGTTCTCTGAGTGAACAAGCAACCACAATTCATCGTGACAGCCCCTGGCAGCTATCATTTTTTCCGTCAGGCTATCTTTCAGAAGCCGTCCGCGGTACGCATAATTCAGGTCTATGTCTCCTTTTCCATTATTTAGGGACATATCCACAATATTACTGTATAACTTGCAATTAGATACCGCGGTAAGCGAAAATATATAATAGCGCATCGGATTGCCGGGATCGGGTATAATTACAGCACCTTGTGTTGTACTGGTAGTACTGCTCCGGCCTATAATTGTATCTCCGGCAGGCATTAATGTACCATCCGCATACCATACCCTGGTGCCGTTTGTATAAAACAAAAGCTTACCGTTACTGTCCGAAACAGAAGCACAACCTTCATTACCACTGCTAAAAACAGTCTGCATTACTGATGGCGGATTAGTATTGAAGTTCAATCCGACATTATTGCCCATAACCCAGGTGCGGTTCTGCGGAAGATAGTACTGGGCCTGGATACTGGTACGAAACGAAAGCATCATTAATAGAAAAAGCAACCATTTGTTGGTCATCGTCTGTATTGTTTTATTATTAAAAAAGGAACAAACAAGTACAGCTTATTGCAAAAAGAAGGGTACGCGCAGAAGAAGGCATAAAAACCTGCTACCACACTGCTTTTCCTCCGAAAGCAATAGGCAAAACACATGCAGGCTGGTTTTCTGGCTCATATCATTCTGGATAACCTTCCCATCTTCAACAACAGACAGTGGCATATATAATCCAAAACTTTAAAGATTTATTTTGTAAACCTCTATGATATATACAGCTACGGGGATAGCGCCGGCCTTTTACCGGCTTCCCATTTAATCTTCCCGGCACTATGCCGGACAGAACCCGAATTGCGGCGCAAAGGTATCTAATGTTAAGTGAAAACTCAAAACCAAAAACGGAAAATGAATAAAGTATTACATATCAGATGCTATGTATTATGACCTCCCAGTAAGCCGAACGGAGAAGTGGCCCGGTGGTGTTAGGTCGGTTGGAATGTCCCCCCAAAAGTGACAATAAGTTTGATGACCAATCAAAACAGGATAATAAATGGAAAAATACGATTGATTCAGCAATTTAGGCTATCGATAGCGCCCGGAAGTACTTAAAAAAATCACAGCTGAAACAACCCTTATTTTATGTTTTCTTTCTTGAGGTTATCCGTCGAGATATCGTAATTTCGCTAACCTTTAACACGAATTGATCCGCTACAAGGATTGAAATTACTAAGGAACTTTATGTCCGACAATATTGAGATATACGGTGCGCGCGTGCACAACCTGAAAAACATAGATGTACATATACCTAAAAATAAATTGGTGGTTATCACCGGCCTTAGTGGCAGTGGAAAATCTTCTTTGGCTTTCGACACTATTTATGCAGAAGGTCAACGTCGGTACATGGAAAGCTTTTCAGCATATGCACGGCAGTTTATGGGCGATCTGGAACGACCGGACGTAGATAAAATCAGCGGACTTTCGCCTGTAATTTCCATAGAACAAAAAACCACTAACCGTAACCCGCGTTCGACAGTCGGAACCGTTACGGAGGTATACGATTTTTTAAGGTTGCTCTTTGCCCGGATAGGTATTGCTTATAGCTACGAAAACGGCAAGGAAATGCATCGCTTTTCGGAAGAAGAGATCAGCCAGCATATAAGAAAGAGCTTTCCCCACCGGAAAATTGTCCTTTTGGCGCCTATTGTCCGGGGTCGGAAAGGGCATTATCGCGAGCTGTTTGAGCAACTCCGTAAACAAGGTTATGTACGAGTCCGTATTGATGGCAAAATAGAAGAACTAAGGGAAAAAATGCAACTGGATCGTTATAAGATCCACGATATAGAATTAGTTGTTGATCGCTTAGAGGTGAACGAGCAGGACAAGGTACGACTTAACCAAAGCTTACATAAAGCTTTGCAATTGGGCAAAGGCCTGTTATTTGTACAGGATCATGAAAGCGGCAATCTCTCTCAGTATAGCAAACACCTGATGGATGCAGAAAGCGGGATCAGCTATGAAGACCCTTCTCCGAATACTTTTTCTTTTAATTCACCTTACGGGGCTTGCCCTGCTTGTAAGGGTTTAGGTGTAGTGCACAGAATTAACATGGCTGAGGTATTGCCAGATCAGGAGAAAACACTTGCGGAAGGGGGTATAGCTCCGCTGGGAGAAAAAAGAGAAGCCGGTAGCTGGAAACAAGCAGAAGTTTTTGCAAAAAAACAGAAAATACCGTTAAACAAACCTATCCGGGAACTTACAGAGAAACAAGTTAACCTGCTTCTGTATGGGCAGGAAGAAGCAATTATCAGCTATCAGCCGGATGAGGCAACCGGATATAGCTACCTTGTGGATGGACAGGAATTTGAAGGCGTACTGAATATGATGATGCGCTGGTTTACAGAATCGCCGTCTGACTATATAAGAGAATGGGCAGAAAAATTTATGATCCTGGATCTTTGTCCCGATTGCGGTGGCTCCCGGCTGAAAAAGGAAAGTCGCTGGTTCAAAGTAGCCGGGAAAAATATAGCGGAGTACTCCTCCTTGTCCTTAAATGATCTGTTCACCGCACTCCAGGGAATAGAAAAGAAGTTGAGTAAGAAACACCAGGTTATTGCTAAGGACATTCTTATGGAAATAAGAGATCGTCTTAGTTTCTTACTCGATGTGGGTTTACACTACCTGTCATTAAATCGTCCGACCCGCTCCCTCAGTGGAGGTGAAAGTCAAAGGATCCGGTTGGCCACTCAAATTGGCTCCCAATTGGTTGGTATAACGTATATCCTGGATGAGCCTTCTATAGGACTGCACCAAAGAGATAACCAGCGACTCATTCATGCCCTCAAGAACCTGAGGGACGGCGGCAACTCTGTATTGGTAGTAGAGCACGATAAAGACATCATGATGGCAGCCGACCACCTGATAGACATGGGCCCGGCTGCAGGCTACCATGGCGGGCGCATAGTGTCGGCAGGCACGCCAAAAGAAGTATTAAAGAGCAATAGCACTACGGCCAGGTACCTGAACAATAAAGATAGTATAGCCATACCGGAGCAACGCAGAAAAGGCAATGGAAAAAAAATAGTACTGAAAGGCGCCAGTGGCAATAACTTAAAAAATGTGTCCGTTACGATACCCCTGGGAACCTTCACCTGTGTTACGGGCGTTTCGGGCAGTGGTAAGAGTACCCTGATCAATGAAACACTTTACCCTATTTTATCCAGGCATTGTTTTCCTGCTTCAAAAATGCAGGCCATGCCTTATAAAAAAATTGAAGGGTTAGAACATATTGATAAAGTCATCGAAATCGATCAGAGCCCTATCGGGCGTACGCCCAGAAGTAATCCGGCGACCTATTGCGGGTTCTTCACCGATATTCGCCAGTTGATGGCCCAAGTACCAGAGGCGAAGATCAGGGGATACAATGCCGGGAGATTTTCTTTCAATGTTAAAGGCGGACGTTGCGAGAACTGCCAGGGGGGCGGTATGAAAGTCATTGAAATGAATTTCCTGCCTGATGTGTATGTTCCCTGTGAAAAATGCAATGGCCGGAGATATAACAGGGAAACCCTCGAAATCAGGTACAAAGGCAAATCCATTGCCGATATTCTGGATATGACCGTAGAAGAAGCAACAACATTCTTCACCAATATTCCATCATTACACCGGAAAGTACGAACATTGAACGAGGTGGGATTAGGTTATATCACTTTAGGTCAGAGCGCCGTAACACTAAGCGGTGGGGAAGCTCAACGGGTAAAACTGGCAACAGAATTATCGAAAAAGGATACCGGCCAAACTATTTACATACTGGATGAACCGACAACCGGTCTTCATTTCGAGGATATTAAGCATCTCCTGGCTGTTTTGAACAAATTGGTAGAACGCGGAAATACCGTTTTAGTCATTGAGCATAATCTCGATATCGTTAAGGTAGCAGATTACGTAATCGATCTAGGCCCCGAAGGAGGAAGCGGCGGAGGCAGTATACTCTGTACCGGAACACCGGAAGATATAGTGCAATGTGCGGAAAGCCATACCGGCAAATATCTCAAACTGGAGTTGTAGAAGTAGTATCTGTCGGGTATTTGCAGGTCTATACAGGACTTATTGCTTTATCAGCTTTTCCGTCCTGATCCTGTTACCGTGCTTATCATCGATCCGGACAAGATAGATGCCCGGGGTGTAGCGGTCCAGGCGAATCATTTCCGGATCTTCATAAGTGGCTATTACCCTGCCGTCCAGAGCAGTTAAAGTCACAGTAACAGCTGTTGATGTATGAATAGCAATAACAGCAGTCGCCGGATTGGGCGAAATAGAGACCTGGATACCTGCTGGAGTTTTAATGCCGGTATAGTTCGTTACGGCGTATACGTCAGAAGTGTCTATACAGCCCGCATGATCACTAACTACTACGATATAGCGACCATTACCTATCACTTCTTGTTTTGCTTTCGTTCCGCCGGCAATGGCCTTCCCGTCCAGGAACCACTGGTAAGTTTCAAAAGGTATCGAAGTGGACAGCAAAAAGCCCTCGGCCGTAATAATAGCATCCGGTCGGTTTACCTGCACAGCAAAGGATAATTCTTCGCTTGTATCGCAGCTGCTGAGCGCTGAAATAGTAATAAAACCATCATTATTGCCGGCAGTTAAGGTCAATGCATTACCGGAAACCTGCCCAGACCATCCCGTTGGCCAGGTCCAATGATAAGATACAGCCCAGGGTACGGGCGTAGCGGAATACGTTACTACAGCCCCCTCACATACCTCTGTTAAACCATCTATCGATACCGGTGCCTGCACATGAATACAGTTATTTAATTTCCATAAGTCATTCATTACCGTAGGTCTTCCTCCTTCCGCATATCCGTCCCCACCCATGATCCAGAACTGCCCCCTGTAGTCCGTCCAGTAAGCAGACATGTTGCGCGCTCCGGGCATACTTAAAGAATCCTGTATACCTATGCTGCCATAAGTCCCGGCAGTACTCACCAGCGAATCGCCTTTTAGCCATGCCCAGCTATTGTCAGAAGGAGTGTACCGCCAGAAATCATTAATAAAGTCTTTCCCGGAAGAGCCAAAGCCAATGCCTCCCAATATATAAAGATTGTTATAGGCATCAGACCAGGAGGCAGCACCGAACCGTGCGCCGGGTTTATTGCCGGCAGCCGGCGTATCCAGTCTGCCATAAATGCCATTCTGATCCGGCTGGCTGTCTCCCTTCATCCAGACCCATTGAGATGTTTTCTTATTAAACAACCATAGATCATTATAACAGGCACCCATATATTCGCCACCCATAAGCCAAAAATCGCCCGCGGTATCCCGCCAACCGGAAGAGAAAACTCTTCCCCCCGGTTTATTGGCAGGTGCTTCAATGCCCTGTACCCCATAAACTGCAGGCGCGTCAATCAAAGTATCGCCACTGACCCAGGTCCACTGGCCGGAGCGCACTTCATATTTCCAAAGATCATTCAAATACCCATCAAGACCATTGGCCGCATAACCGGTGCCACCGAAAAGCCAGAAATCCCCCTCTTCATCAACCCAGGAAACAGCACCATGCCTAGCCCCGGGGTAATTCGACACATCCCTAACACCTTTCTTTCCATATATGCCGTTAGGATAAGACATCGTGCTGTCACCAGCCACCCAGGTCCAGGCATTTGTTTCCGTATTATATACCCACAGATCATTTAATAAATGGTTAGTACTGTTTGCAGCACCAAATCCAAAACCGCCCCATAACCAAAGGTTACCCGCAGTATCCGTCCACCGCGCACTGCCGCTCCGGGCCCCGGGCTTGTTCGACGGAGCAGCAACTCCTTTCTTTCCATAAACGCCATTTTCATTAATAGTCGAGTCTCCGCTCATCCAGATCCATTGGTTCAATGCAAGATCATATTGCCAGAGATCATTAAGCCGACCATTGCCTGAAGGAGCATCACCGAATCCGCCGAAAAGCCATAGTCTCTTCTCCGCATCGCTCCAGCTTACCGGCATAGTGCGGGAACCGGGCTTATTCGACGCTGCAGGAATTCTGATAGCACCATACGAGCTGGAAATATGCCCTGATTTATCTCCATGCATCCATATCCAGGGAGTGTGTGAAGAAACCTGTGCCCGGACGGATAACACGGATAACAGGCATAACAGGGCTGACATACCGGTACGCTTTACACATATTGCTCGTATCATATTACTGTAATTTCAATTGAAATCAAAAAAAAAGAAAGGGGCCAAAGCAGGGGGACTATAATCCTGCCAGCTTTGCAAATTTGTGCAGTTGAATAATATGGCCGCTCTGATCACTCAACTGCAAAATGTACAGTCCTTCCTCCAAATTATGCACATCAATGGACCGTCCTTCCATTCCTTCCATCAACCTGCGTCCATCCAAAGCATATATTGATGCCTTAAGCGTTACAGGAGTCGTAATATTTAAAATTGTACGCACCGGATTAGGATAAATCTTTATTTGGTCGGCCCAAACCGGGGCCGATATACCCGTTTCCGGAACATTACTTACTGTGTATATCTCGGACGTATCCGTACAACCACGGTCATTGACAATGGCCACCGAATATTGTCCATTCTCTGTTACCACGTAGATGCTATCCGTTGCACCTTCAATAAGGGTTCCATTCAGGAACCATTGGTAACGCTCATAAGGCTCAGTTGTTCTCAATTTAAAACCCTCTACCGATATATGGGCTTCAACATCCCTGACCTCTAAAACTAGTGTAATGGTACTGTCGCAGCCAGCGCTATTTTGAACAATATGCTGATAAGTGCCGCTTTCCGTATAAATATTACCGAAGAAAGTATATTCTGTACAGGCCAAAGCTTCTATAGAGGAAGAAGTTGTATCGTTACAGATCAATTTATGAACAAAGATATCCGTTCCTCCATCTGCTTTAAGATCGTAGTTATCTGTACCGGGATCAAAATCGACCGTAGTATTAAATAGCCCGGTACTGTACACGTTCCCTGAACCGTCAACAGCAATACCGTTAGCCCAATCCTGGCTGCTACCTCCCTTAAATTGTTTAGCCCAGCGGTATTGGCCGGAAGAATCGAATTTGGCCACAAAGATATCAGAACCGTTTGCCGTAAATTCATCTTTTTCCCCACCGGGATTAAAATCAACAGTACCGCTAAAATAACCTGTTGTGAACACATGGCCCAGACCATCAACCGTAACCGCATAGCCCCGGTCGTCATCTGCACCACCTATAGCTTTTGCCCAAACATAGTTTCCTGCTGAGTCCAGTTTAGATAAAAATATATCGGTGCTGCCCACAGCCACCAAGGATTCTACGCCCGTTCCCGGATCAAAATCGGCACTACCACTAAAGTTTCCGGTAGTATAAACATTGGCGTCATAGTCCAGGGCCAGGCCGGTACCCATATTAGGATTGGAGCCTGTGAACTGTTTAGCCCAGACGAAATTCCCGTCCTTGTCCAGTTTTGAAATGAAGACGTCAAAAGAAAAAGCGCCCGAAGTCATATTATAGGGATTAGGTCCGGGGTCAAAATCGGCTAAACGTTGAAATTGCCCGGTGGTATATACATACCCCCAACGATCCACAGCTATTTTCTCGCCCTGATCCAGCCTTACTCCTCCCATGCTCTTTGCCCAAACATACTGCCCGTTATTATTTAGCTTCGAAACGAATATATCGCTGGAGCTAACGGCATTCAATGTATTGGAATTAGATCCCGGATCAAAATCGGCCACACCGAAGAACAAACCGGTAGTATGCACATTCCCTTCAGCATCTAATGCTATTCCCCTGGCCTCATCATCTCCGGTAGCCGACCCCATCCGCCCTGTCCACAATACATCACCTTTATTGTCCAACTTGCATACAAAAATATCGGTCATGCTGCCGTCTGCAACAAGATCGAGAGCCCTATTATTCGGGTCAAATATGGCTGTATCGCTGAAATAGCCTGCAACATATATATTTCCAGCGGTGTCCAGGGTTATAGCATTCCCACCGTCCCGGCCAGATCCACCAAATTGCTGCATCCATAATACATTGCCGGCAGCGTCCTGCTTTGTGACAAATATATCCTGGCCTCCCCGTGACGTTACTTTTCCGGAACCCAGGTGAAAATCGCCATCATCCATAAAATAACCGGTCACATACACATTTTTCTCAGCATCTACCACAACAGAATTCCCATAATCGTATCCGCTTCCCCCCATTTTCTTTGCCCACTCCAGGCTGGCGCCCTGTGCATACCCCGTACCGATACCGGCCATTATAGCAGCTATAGTAAAGGTGTAGAAGCGTAATACTGTCTTTCTCATAATTCCTATTTTAATGAACCAACATTTTTTTTCAACGTATGTTTGAAATACTGATTCAAAACTACTGTATGTCAGGTTTCTACGTGCTGTTACAAATACCCTAAATTCAGAATGGGTAATAATACCCATTCTGCAAAATATATTGGAAATAAAAGAACAATTCCTTAATTTGTTGTAACGTGCGACTCCATTGAAATGTCATTCTCAAATAACATAAACAGAAAACAATACCGGTATTTTATTACCTTTCTGAACTGTAGCTTCCTTCTGCTGTACCTTTTCGGCTATACAAGAGGACAGGAGAGCCCTTACACCCTTAAAGTACCTTTCCGGGATACTACAGCTATATTGCGGGAGATCGACTACGCCAAACGTTTCATTGTTTCTTACCCGGATAGCGCGATCGAGCTTTTAAGGCTTCCCTTTCAACAAAGCAAACAACAACATTTCGATTACGGCAGCGGCCTGGCCCTCATGCATTTGGGATCAGCGTATAGTAACACAGGTCAGTACAGTAAAGCAGAAACGTTATACAGGGATGCCATTCGCTACCTCGACAGGTCGATAAGCGGCAGGAGGGAAGTTCCACAAGCCATGTGCAACCTGGGTAATGTTTCCTTTTTGAATGGCGATTACGAGCGCTCGCTAAAGTATTATTATGATGCTTTAAACCTGGCGAAAGAAAAATTCCCGGACCTCAATACCGATTTCATATACAGTAATTTGGCCGGCGTGCTGACCCAGATGGGAAGAGACCCGGAAAGCGCCCGGTATTACCTGGACAAAGCCGAAGAAGCTGCCAGAAAGCACAACAATTTTCTTACATTATGTAAGATATACAGCAATAAGGGCTTCGCCTATATCACGTACAAAAAGTGGGACAGCAGCCTTTACTATTTTAATAAAGCTTATGAACTAAGCATTAAACAGGGCTTCACCGATATGCAACATCTTACGCTTACCAATATGGGCGTTGTATACCTGGAGCAAAACAAAGGTGATAGCGCCCTGCATTACCTGCTGCGAGCCATTCCACTGGAGAACCAGGCAACCGCAGCGGTGCGGGAACGATCAAAGGCTATGCTGGGGGTAGCTTATCTTCAAAACCGGCAATATGCTCAGGCTGCTCCTTTGCTCAATAGTCAATTCAGGCAAGCCTTGGCGTCGGGTGACAAAGTGGAATTACGGGATGCGTATTACAATCTCGCGCGATTGCATGGCGCGCTAGAAAATTACCAGGAGGCTTTCTCGAATGCATGGAATTATATCCAACTGAATGATTCCATAGGTGGATCG
Organism: Taibaiella helva; assembly: GCA_040392235.1. Lineage (GTDB taxonomy): Bacteria > Bacteroidota > Bacteroidia > Chitinophagales > Chitinophagaceae > Taibaiella > Taibaiella helvus_A. Next base: position 26,917 of record JBEBWN010000006.1, read on the forward strand.
GAAGTTATCCGGAATGTAAACAACCTGGAAGTGGAGTTCCGTACCGCAGAAAAAGAAAAAACTATTATTAAAAAGCAACTCATTATTGCCCGGCAGGAAAAAGAAATTGCTAACAAGAACAGGTGGATTACTATATTTGTTTCCTGCGGGCTCATCCTTTCCTTACTCTTTTTTACCATCTGGAAAGGTTACAGATCCCGGCAAAAACTGCTTGCGGAACGCCTGAACAATTTAGAGCAACATCGTGAACTGGAAAACCTGCGCGCTACCATAACAGGAGAAGAAAAAGAGCGCTTAAGGATTGCCCGGGAATTGCATGACGGGATCGGCGGATTGATTTCAGCTGCCAAGATGAACCTCGTTGCACTGGGCAGAGCACATTATACTATACTGAACCACGACATTTACCAAAGCACCACGGAAATATTGGAGGAAGTAGGGGATGAATTACGTCTAACCGCGCACAATATGATGCCCAAAGCCCTTATGGAAAAAAACCTGGCAGAAGCCATAATCTCCTTTTGCAGGTATACACAGCAACATAAAAAAATACAGATTGAAGTACAGGCTTATGGTCATTTCGAAAGCCTTTCAGATAATTATCAGCTGGGTATATACAGGATCATCCAGGAATTAGTTCATAATATTGTAAAACACGCTAAAGCTACCAAAGCCCTGGTACAATTATCCTTCCAGGATAATGTAATTAGTGTAACGGTTGAGGATAATGGAAAGGGTATGGATAAGCAACGGGCAGAAACAAGCAATGGCGTTGGCCTGGAAAGTATACGTACCCGGGTTAAAAGTATGCAGGGCTCCTACTCCGTTAATACACAGCCGGGAAAGGGAACTTCGTTTTATATAGAATTCGATTTAAGCGGGAAGTAACGATTTGTCCCGAAAATAACTTAAATTTATCACCCTTAAGTGGTAAACCGGCTTGTTGCCCTTTCTAAAGGACTGTATATAAATGATTATTAATGTAGCTATTGCTGATGACCACCCGTTAATATTGAAGGGTTTGCAAAATATGTTGCAAAGCGCACCGGGAATTTGCATCACAAAAACCTATTCTGACGGAGAAGCATTATTAGCCGATTTACCTCATCACCAACCGGATATCTTGCTTGTGGACATTAATATGCCGGGCTTATCAGGCGATGCGCTTACCCGGATTGTCGTCAGACAATATCCCAACGTTAAGATCATTGCTCTAACTAATCTGGACAGCGCTTATTTTATCAAAACCATGTTTCAGGCAGGCGCTCTAGGATATGTTCTCAAAACAGCCTCTGAAGAAACAATACGCGAAGCCATTAATACTGTTTACAATAATGGGCAGTTCCTGGAAAAAAAACTACAAGAGTCGGTCCTGCAGGCAACCTTATCGGCACCACAAAATATAGGCAAGAATCCTGTTTTAACAAACCGGGAAATAGAAGTTCTGCAGCTTATTGCAGAAAACCTAACCAGTAAAGAAATTGCCGAGCGCCTGTTCTTAAGCAAACGGACTATCGACCACCACCGCAATAACCTGTTACTCAAACTCGACGTGAAAAATACGGCTTCCTTAATTAAAAAAGCGATCAGTCTCGACCTGATACACTGATTATCCGTAAGCCGCAACAATTAATGTAAAAAGTGCCAACAGGCATGTGCCCGGCCTGAACCAGGAGGAAAACGCGCTTTACAACAAAAAGGGCGCATTAAGCCCGCAACCGGGAAGTATTATACATCAATTATATTATGAAAAGCAATAGATTTACATATAACATCTGTCCGGCAATTCGCTACGGGAATCAGTCACCAGAACCCGTACACCGGATAAAGCAAAGGACAATTTACCGCCATAGCCTTTCCCGATTTTAAAGTAAAAACAGTATTTTGTGTATATTTTGACAGCTACAAAACTAATGAACGCATATTTTTACGCCCTTCTTTTCGGTCTTATCGCTTTTTTTACGCAGACGAAGAGAGCGACGGCCAGGAACGGAACCAACCCGGTTCCGGATGGGGGCAATATCAGTTTCGTTGAGAACAAAGGACAATGGGATACCCGCGCGCTGTATAGAGCCGATATACCCGGCGGCGCTATTTTCCTTACCAGCAATGGCTTTGTTTATAATTTTATACGTACACAGAACCTGCATAACTGTTCCCGGGATGGACTTGAGCATACACATACCGACTCCGTAGTTCACGGCCACGCTTATAAAGTAAATTTTCTGGGCGCTAACACTACTGCATCCAGGCAGGAGTTTAATAACAGGAACTACTACCATAACTACTTTATCGGCAATATACGTTCCCAATGGGCCAGCGGCGTGTCTCTTTTTGGTGAAGTACGTTACAACAACATCTATAAGGGGACGGATATGCGTGTGTACAGCGAGAGCGACCAATCGGTTAAATACGACTTCATTGTCAAAGCCGGCAATGATCCCGCACAGATTGCAATATCTTTTGAAGGCGTAACACCACAATTGGATAAGGAAGGCAACCTGGTAATACAAACTTCCGTAAATACGATCGTAGAAAAAGCCCCCTATACTTACCAGGTCATCAACAACCAGAAACAGGAAGTAAAAAGCCGGTATAA
>JBEBWN010000007.1:0-27530 GCA_040392235.1 Taibaiella helva
ATATTAAATATAAACAGCCAATAATGTGCTCAAACATGCACATTATGAAAATGTGGGTTGTTTTCATTCTTTAAAGGAGTATACTCCATCATGACACACTCACCGATAGCAATTGTAGGACTGGGCTATGTTGGCCTGCCTTTGGCTATAGAATTTAGTAAAAAATATCCGGTAATTGGTATAGATACGGATTCTCTGCGCGTTGCACAATTGGTTTCAGGACTGGACAACACAGGTGTTATAAAACAGGAGGACCTGTTGGAAAGGCTTGCCGGGAAAAGCGAATTATGCAGTCTGCATTTTGGCAATAGCATAACAGATGCCGCCAGTGCAGGTACGTATATTATTACGGTTCCTACGCCAATCGACTCTTTTAAAAAGCCGGATTTGGGGCCTCTGTTGACGGCTACAGAAATGGTAGCATCCGTATTGAAAAGGGGCGATATTATTATTTATGAGTCGACGGTGTATCCCGGATGTACAGAAGAGGACTGTGTACCGGTTCTGGAAAAATATTCAGGTCTTCGTTTCAACCAAGATTTTTTTTGCGGATACTCTCCCGAACGTATAAACGTAGGCGATACGGTACACACCCTCACCTCTATTGTGAAAATCACTTCCGGGTCAACACCTGAAATAGCCGATATAGTAGATCACCTGTATGCATCAATTATAGATGCCGGCACTTTTAAAGCCGGGTCTATAAGAGTAGCCGAGGCTGCAAAAGCTATCGAGAATGCCCAACGGGATCTTAATATCTCCTTTGTAAATGAATTAGCACTTATTTTTGATAAAATGGGTATTGATACCCAGGATGTATTGGCAGCCGCCGGTACTAAATGGAATTTTCTTCCTTTCCAACCTGGCCTTGTAGGTGGGCACTGTATTGGCGTGGACCCTTATTACCTGATGCACAAAGCACAGGCCCTGGGATACCAGCCCAAAGTATTGCTATCCGGCAGGGAGGTAAATGAAGGCATCAGCGGCTTTATAGCCGATAAGGTAAGCTCTCTTTTGGAACGGAAAGGAAAAAACATAGATAAAAGCAGAATATTAATTCTGGGAATAACCTTCAAAGAAAATAGCCCGGACATACGCAACTCAAGGGTCATAGACCTTTACCTGCATTTGTTGAAAAAAGGGGCTATTGTAAGTGTTTTCGACCCTCATGCCGACCCTATAAAAGTGCAAACGGATTATTCCATACCTTTGTCGGCCGAAATTAACTATGAAAACGGTTATGACGCCATTATACTTGCAGTGGCGCACAGGTCGTTTTCTGTTTTGCATTATGATAAATTCAAGGCTAAGGGAGCAGTAATATACGATATTAAATCTTTTTTAGATAGAAATATAGTAGATGGAAGGCTGTAGTATCATTGTATTACAAAACGGGAATATAATAAATATCAAAAATGGACCAACGCAAGGCTATTATTATCACCGGGGGAGCAGGTTTTATTGGCTCACATGTAGTGCGCAGATTTGTAACCCGTTACCCGGAGCACCATATTATTAACCTGGATAAGTTAACTTACGCGGGTAACCTGGCGAACTTAAAAGATGTTGAGCACCTACCCAATTATACTTTTATTAAAGGAGATATTGTAGACGCTGAATTTATTTATAGCCTGTTTACAAAATACACACCTTACGGTGTTATACATCTTGCTGCGGAATCACATGTTGATCGTTCTATCCAGGATCCCTCTGCTTTTGTAATGACAAATGTTGTAGGAACCACGAATCTATTGAATGCCGCAAGAGACAGCTGGAAGGGAAATTATGAAAAGCACAGGTTTTACCATATCTCAACGGACGAGGTTTACGGTAGCTTAGGTGAAAATGGTCTGTTTACTGAACAGACCAACTATGATCCGCATAGTCCGTATTCTGCGTCTAAAGCCAGCTCTGACCATTTTGTCCGCGCATATCATGATACCTATGGCATAGAAACCGTTATTTCCAATTGTTCAAACAACTACGGGCCATTCCACTTTCCCGAAAAGTTGATTCCCCTGGCCATTCATAATATTAAAAATAACAAACCGATACCAGTGTATGGTAAGGGAGAGAACGTAAGAGACTGGCTTTGGGTAGAAGATCATGCCCGTGCAATTGATCTTATCTTTCATGAAGGCGAAAATGGCGCCACTTATAATATTGGAGGCCATAACGAATGGAAAAATATCGACCTTATCCGTTTACTATGCCGTATTATGGACAATAAACTGAGCAGGTCGGAAGGTACTTCTGAGCGGCTGATTACTTTCGTAAAAGACAGGGCTGGTCATGACCTGCGGTATGCTATTGATTCCACTAAATTACAACAGGACCTGGGATGGACGCCCAGTCTTCAATTTGAAGAAGGACTGGAAAAAACAGTGGATTGGTACCTGGCCAATGAGGTCTGGCTCCAAGATGTAACCAGTGGTGCATACCAACAGTATTACGAAAAGCAGTACATTTCTTAAAAGCGAAACAAGATCCTCTACTTCTATATGAATCATGAAGTACGCCCCTGGGGGCAATTCTGGGTGCTGGAAGATGCCCCTACCCACAAAGTGAAGCGAATACTGGTCAACCCAGGTGGCAGGCTAAGCTATCAGTACCATCTGCACCGCTCTGAAATCTGGACCATTGTATCTGGTAATGCTTTAATTACATTGGAAGGAAAAAACGAAACATATTCGGCCGGAGACGTTATTCACATTCCATTATCCGCTAAGCACCGTGTAGCTAATACCGGTACAGAGCCCCTTGTTTTTATAGAAGTACAATTGGGAAGTTATTTTGGCGAAGACGATATTATTCGTATTGAAGACGATTATCAAAGAAATTAACATACAACTGCGAAAAGAAAAAAACCGGATCACAAGGTACATAGCTAGGATATCTAAAGGGATATAAGAGCCAAAGATTTGCCAAATGAATATAATAGAAACCAAATTAAGAGGATGCTTTGTCATAGAACCTGAAGTATTCCGTGATAGCAGGGGATATTTTTTTGAAAGCTTTAACCAGCAGAAGTTTGAGAATGCAACCGGGCATAACGGCCATTTTGTACAAGACAACCAATCGTCCTCATCATACGGCGTGGTACGTGGATTGCACCTGCAGCATGGTGACTACGCCCAAGCCAAATTGGTTAGGGTTTTGGAAGGCATAGTTTTGGACGTTGCGGTAGATATGAGGGTAGGATCACCTACCTATCAGCAATGGGTTTCTGTGGTATTATCGGCAGAGAACAACCGGCAATTGTATGTTCCGCGCGGATTTGCACATGGTTTTTCTGTACTGTCGCCAACTGCCGTTTTTGCTTACAAATGCGACAACTTTTATCATAAAAATGCAGAAGGTGGCGTCCGGTTTAATGACCCTGTTTTAAATATTGACTGGCAGATTCCGGCAGAAAAAATGATACTATCCGAAAAAGATCTCATTTTACCCTATTTATAATTACACATTCATTATTCTTTATCGATGGCAGTTATCAATGTAATTTTATCGGGTGGCGTGGGCAGCAGACTTTGGCCCTTATCGCGTAAATCGCGGCCAAAGCAATATATTTCTTTATTTGGCGGCCATACCTTGTTTCAGATGTGCGCGCAGCGCAACAAAAATTTGACGGATAAGATATATGTTATCGGCAGTATTGATAATTATGAACTTTCCCGAAAAGATTTAGCAACAGCCCGGATTGACAATTATATTGAGGTTATTGAGGCTGCCCCCCGTAATACTGCGGCCTCAATTGCATTTGCGGCCTTCTCTGCGCAGCCCGATGATATTTTGTTTGTTACACCATCTGATCATATCATTACGGGCGACGAGGCTTATACAGAGGCGGTGAAGGCAGCCGTTAAACATGCTGGGGAAGGATATTTGGTGACTTTTGGAGGTATACCAACACGTCCGGAAACCGGATATGGTTATATAGAGCATGATAGCCAATATAATGTGCTCTCCTTCAAAGAAAAACCTACTAAGGAAAAAGCGGACGCCTATTTAAAAAGCGGATCCTACTTGTGGAATAGTGGTATGTTCTGTTTTAAAGCTTCGGTATATTTGGATGAGCTCAAAAAATATGCAGTTGAAGTTTATAATGCAGCAGCGGAAGCCTTTGCTAAAATAGATGAGGGTTTTCTCCCCGCAAAAGAGACTATGGGGATTCCGGCTATCAGTGTGGATTATGCTGTAATGGAGCATTCCCGGAAAATAAAAGTCATTCCTTTTAAGTTTGACTGGAGCGACCTGGGATCGTTTGAGGCCTTGTGGGATTACCTGGAAAAGAATGAAGACGCTACTGCCGAGAAGCGCATTAACCTGGTATTGGGTTCCGAAAAGCATGTAGAATTCATCGGGCTGGAGAATCTTATTCTGGTGGAAACAGAAGACGCTATTCTAGTAATGCCACGGAACCTCACTCAGGATGTAAAAAAAGTATATGAGCGCCTGGAAAAAGAAAAACCGGAGCTACTTAAATAGTTGGAAGAAATAGCTTGATAAATTCGGCTTTTTATATTTGACGCAACAAACAACATGAAAGGAATCGTTTTAGCAGGAGGATCGGGGACAAGACTATATCCTATTACGCAGGCTATCAGTAAGCAGTTGATGCCAGTGTACGATAAGCCTATGATTTATTATCCCCTGTCCGTGCTTATGATGGCAGGTATACGGGAAATATTGATTATTACTACTCCCGTTGACCAGCAATCATTTATTAAACTGTTGGGCGATGGTAGCCAATGGGGCTGCCGATTCGAATACATTATTCAAGAGGAGCCTAACGGATTGGCACAGGCTTTTGTTTTGGGCGAACAATTTATTGGCAGCGACAAGGTAGCTTTAGTGCTTGGCGATAATATATTTTATGGTTCCGGTCTGTCACGGCTATTACAGGAGCATAACACGCCGGAAGGCGGCGTTATTTTTGCGCACCAGGTAAGTGATCCGGAGCGCTATGGCGTTGTTGAGTTTGATAGCCATTTCCATGCAATATCAATCGAAGAAAAACCCAGTATGCCTAAATCCAACTATGCCGTTCCCGGCTTGTATTTTTATGACAACTCGGTTATTGAGATTGCTAAAAACATTCAACCTTCAGCAAGGGGTGAATATGAAATAACTGATGTGAATAAAGTATATCTGGAACAAAAAAGATTAAAAGTGGCCGTGCTGAATAGGGGAACCGCATGGCTGGATACGGGAACGCATGACTCACTTATGGAAGCCAGCCACTTTGTTCAGATTATTGAGCACAGGCAAGGATTGAAAATTGGTTGCCCGGAGGAGATTGCTTATAGAATGGGATTTATTGATAACGAACAATTAGCCTTTTTGGCAAGTCCTTTGAAAAAAAGTGGCTACGGAGACTACCTCTTATCCCTTTTAAACAATAACATTCATACAGAAAGGTGACCTTTTAATACGCTTTTAATATGTCCGATATTCAATCGCCGCCGAACAAAGAGGTTTCATTAAAAGAATTTATTTTAATGATAAGGTTTTGGTTGTCCTATTTGTTCAACCGAGGGATAATATTGCTTGCAGCATTATTATTGGGTTTAATAATGGGAGTAGTAAAGTATACCCTTTCGCCCAAAGTATATGTTGCTGATTGCAATTTTATCTTGGACGAGGGTAGTAATAGTGGCAGAACTGCAGGACTGAGTGAACTCGCTTTTTTGGGAATTGCGACTAATAATACTACTGGACTATTTCAGGGAAAAAATCTAATGTGGTTGTATACTTCAAGACTACTGCTACAAGAGGCATTACTAACACCCATGGACAGCATACAAGGTGGGAAAAAATTTATAGATCAGTTTCTCCAAATAGATAAAGATGTAAGGAATGTATTCCGAGATTCGCTTGAACAATATAAATTTCTGAAAACCGATTTAAGTCAACGAGAAAACCAGATATTATCATATGCAGTAAATAAAATAAAACACAACTATTTAAAGGTCGCTCAGACTAAAGAAGCTGAAAATGTGATAACTGTAACTGTAAAATCACCTAATGAAAAGTTTTCTTTACTTTTTTCAGAAGTTATTATCAAGACAGTAAATGACTATTATGTCAAAACTAAAACTCAGAAACTAACTCAGGAAATATTTGTTCTGCAAAAAAAAGTAGATAGTCTGCAGCGCCAAATGAATAGTTCTATGCAGCAAGTGGCAACTTCGATAGATGCAACGCCATTTCCCAATCCGACCCGGCAGGTCTTGGCTGTGCCTGCTAAAAGAAAAGGAATTGATGTAGAGCTGTCGTCCGCGTTGTTTATTGAAGTCATGAAAAATTTAGAAACGAGGAAAATGGCTTTGGCAAGAGAAACTCCTCTGATCCAGGTTTTAGAAAAGCCTGTTCTGCCTTTAAACGTTGAAAGAAAAAGCATCGCCTATTCATTGGTATTTTACTCATTAATATGCTTGACCTTATCAGCCATAATACTGATATGCATAAAGGTGTATCAAATGGCGATGAAGGAGAACTAGCGAGCTCGCGTATAATTTTGAATTAATTATAAGAGAATTCTATATGTCAAAAGTAGCACTAATTACAGGCGTAACAGGGCAAGATGGAGCCTATCTTTCCGACTTCTTGTTAAAAAAGGGATACATCGTACACGGTGTGAAGCGTAGAAGCTCTTTACTCAATACCGATAGGATAGATCATCTTTATGAGGATCCGCACATCAATAATCGTCACTTCATTTTGCATTATGGTGATTTGAATGATAGTACCAACCTTATCCGCATCATACAGGAAGTGCAACCCGACGAAATCTATAATCTGGGTGCCATGAGCCACGTTAAAGTAAGCTTCGACACGCCAGAATACACTGCTAATGCAGATGGCATCGGCACTTTGAGATTACTGGAAGCAATACGTATTCTTGGATTAACGAAAAAAACAAGGATATACCAAGCCTCAACCTCGGAGTTATACGGTTTGGTTCAAGCCGTACCTCAGTCAGAAACTACTCCCTTTTACCCGCGATCGCCCTACGCAGTGGCGAAACTTTATGCGTATTGGATTACCGTTAACTATCGGGAGGCCTACAGCATCTATGCATGCAATGGCATTTTGTTTAACCACGAAAGTCCTTTGCGTGGTGAAACTTTCGTTACGCGAAAAATAACGAGGGGAGTTGCTCAGATGGCGTTGGGCTTGCAGGACAAGTTATACATGGGCAATATTGATGCGAAACGAGATTGGGGACATGCAAGAGACTATGTAGAAGCGATGTGGCTGATCTTACAACAAGAACAACCAGACGATTTTGTCATTGCTACAGGACATACAACCACCGTGCGTGATTTTATTATGATGGCATTTGAAGAAGTGGGAGTGACCCTCGAGTTTACAGGAGCGGGTATTGACGAGCGGGCAATTGTAAAATCGTGCAGTGATGCTTACGCATTTAAGCCGGGACAGGAAGTTTTGGCAATAGATCCTAATTATTTCCGTCCCACAGAAGTGGAACTCTTGATAGGAGATCCAACTAAAGCAAAGCAACAATTGGGCTGGGAACCAAAATGTACACTACCTGAATTGGTTAAAGAAATGGTGAACGCTGATATTGAATTGTTCAAGAGAGAAAGAATGTTAAAAGAAGCAGGATTCCAGATTTTACGACAATATGAGTAAAAGTGTATGCTCTTCCTTTATCTTTTCTAAGTATAAAAATTTTTGATGGAACACGATAGCAAAATATACATAGCAGGACATAATGGGATGGTCGGTAGTGCTATCTTACGAAAACTGCAAGGGCTGGGCTATGCCAACATTGTATACAAAAGTTCAAAGGAATTAGATTTACGCAATCAAGAAGCGGTTACAAATTTCTTTGTTAAAGAACAGCCCGAATTTGTATTCCTTGCGGCAGCGAAAGTTGGCGGAATTGTTGCTAATAATACATATAGAGCAGACTTTATATTCGACAACTTGATGATACAGAATAACGTTATTCATCAGTCTTACAAAAACAATGTAAAAAAGCTGCTGTTTTTGGGGTCAAGTTGTATATATCCCAAATATGCTCCACAACCTATGAAAGAGGAATATTTGCTAACTGGCTTGTTGGAGCCCACCAATGAACCTTATGCTATAGCAAAAATTGCCGGAGTTAAGATGTGTGATGCTTACAGAGCTCAATACGGCTGTAATTTCATCTCGGTAATGCCTACCAATTTATATGGGCCGAATGATAACTATGATTTAAAAAATTCGCACGTACTACCCGCCATGTTGCGAAAGTTTCACGAAGCTAAAATAGGGAATGTTGACAATGTGGTATTGTGGGGTTCGGGTACACCCAAGAGGGAGTTTTTGCATGCGGACGATATGGCCAGCGCCTGTGTTTTTCTTATGAAGAACTATAGTGAGGAAGGGTTGGTTAATATCGGTGTAGGGGTCGATATTTCAATTTTAGATCTGGCACATATGATTAAAGATATAGTCAACTACAAAGGTGACATTGTTTGGGATTCCGAAAAACCAGATGGTACACCCCGGAAGCTAATGGATGTATCGAAACTCCATAAGTTAGGTTGGCAAGCTTCTATCCCGCTAAAGGATGGAATTAAAGCCGTATATGCAAACAAATTCGCTGTTTAGGCGCACTTATTTTATCTAATCAAAATAGATTCCTAATGTCAGTAAAGACAGACTCCACTGACGAAAAGCAGTGGACCGAAGTCATAACACCCAAAAGCAATATGCTCCATCTTCCGTTAAAAGAGGTTTGGCGCTATCGCGATTTACTATTTTTGTTGGTGAGGAGGGAATATGTGGCGTCCTATAAACAAACCATACTGGGCCCTATTTGGGTGTTCCTACAACCGTTATTGACTTCCCTGATTTTCATAATTGCATTTGGTCGCATCGCAGGCATTAGTACCGACGGTGTACCTGAATGGTTATTTTATTTATCGGGGTTGACTTTATGGAACTACTTTTCAGAATGCCTCACCAAGACGGCAACTGTATTTAAGGACAATGCAACGATATTTGGTAAAGTATATTTTCCTCGTTTGGTAATGCCTCTTTCCATTATTGTAGCCAATTTAATTCGCTTGAGTATACAATTTCTTTTGTTTCTGTCATTTTGGTTTTACCATGTCGTTTGTACAGATTCAGGTATTAAACCCAATTGGGCTATTGCACTATTCCCATTTTTGATTTTTATATTGGCGGCACTCGCATTGGGCTTTGGTTTAGTTATCAGTTCACTGACCACAAAATATAGAGATTTGATTTTTTTGATCACTTTCGGTGTTCAATTATTGATGTATGCTACGCCAATAATCTATCCTATGTCGAGTATGAGTGGAAAATATAAAATTTTAATTGCTGCCAATCCTTTGAGCGCGATTATTGAGGCATTTAGGTTTGGATTTTTAGGAAGCGGCGGGTTGAATTGGGCGGGTTTGGGCTATAGTTTTACTTGCGCCATTTTGGTATTAGGGTTAGGTGCAATTACATTCAACAAAGTTGAGAAAGGCTTTATGGACACTGTTTAATCGGATATGATAAAACAGCATTGCAAACAACGTAAGGATATGTCAAGGGATATAGCTATTAGGATCGAAAATTTAGGTAAGATGTATCGCCTGGGGGAGGTTGGTACGGGCACTATAAGTCATGATTTAAATCGATGGCTTGCTAAGGTCAGGGGTAGGGAAGATCCTTTTGCAAAGATTGGCGAAACGAACGACAGAACGTCAAAGGCAAATAGTAGCTATGTTTGGGCACTGAAAGATATAGACTTGGAAATAGAAAAGGGGCAAGCTGTCGGCATTATTGGGCGAAATGGAGCCGGTAAAAGTACGCTTCTCAAACTGTTAAGCAAGATTACACAACCTACAACGGGTAGCATTAAAATCGATGGAAGAATTGCAAGCCTTTTGGAAGTCGGCACTGGATTTCACCCGGAAATGACTGGGAGGGAAAATATTTTTCTGAATGGTGCCATTATGGGCATGACAAAACGGGAAATCCGATCTAAATTTGACGAAATTGTTGATTTTGCAGGTGTAGAAAGGTATGTAGACACTCCCGTAAAACGTTATTCATCTGGAATGTACGTTCGCCTCGCTTTTGCTGTAGCTGCACATTTGGAGCCCGACATATTAATTGTGGACGAGGTGTTGGCTGTTGGCGATGCAGAGTTTCAGAAGAAATGTCTGGGAAAGATGAAAGATGTCAGTGAAATGGAAGGTAGAACAGTTCTCTTTGTTAGCCACCAATTAAACTCCGTGCAACAACTTTGCGATCAATGTATTTTAATGAAAAATGGATCGGTTTTAGATTACGGAGATACCAAAAATATATTAAATGCGTATCTGGCCGACAAGAGTAGCTCTAATTCTTTTGCCAATATCAATAAGCATATAATAGATGGATTGCATATTGGTGAAGTATGGATAGAAGGGCAAGATGACAAAATGGCAAGTGAAGTATGTATTGGTGAAAAATGGCGTCTTGTAATACAGATTAATGTTGACCGTCCTTTAAAAGGAATAACATTCGCAATGGGCGTTACCTCAGCCCTTGAAATTCCAATAAATACTACTTGGACCTATCCCCTAGATCTAAATCCAGGGTTGTATAATGTATGTTTCCATGCTAACGAAATTTTGTTTCCTACGGGAACACATAAAATTGTGATCGGAATTGATTACGGGGTGAGTAACGTATTTTATGACGATAGTTCGATTCAAATAGACTTTATGTCTTTCTCTGAAAAGTTGGAGGGTAATTTTAAACGCATTGATGGCTCGACCGGGGTGATTCTTAATCCATTTAAAACAGAGGTAAAATTTATTCGGTAGATGTTCAATAAAAACAAGAGATTTTTTCGTAAAGACTTCAACTTATTTAATAAGTTGGGGAAAGCAATGGGTATTCAAGCACACCGAGACCATCTTTACCCATGCCTAAATGACAAAACCGATGAAACGTCTTTTGACAGCCATTATATTTATCATCCAGCTTGGGCAAGTCGAATCGTAAAAGAAATCAATCCCGAATTTCATATAGATATATCGTCGACGTTACATTTTTGTACCCAACTTTCCACTTTTATTCCGGTTCGTTTTTACGACTACCGGCCTGCGCCTCTAAATCTAGACAATTTGGTGTCAGAAAAAGCAGACCTCACACAGCTTCCATTTGCTGACAATTCAATAAAATCATTGTCATGTATGCATACAATAGAACATATTGGATTGGGAAGATATGGGGATCCAATAGATCCAATTGGAGATATAAAGGCTATCAATGAATTGAAAAGGGTCTGTGCCCCTGATGGACATTTGCTTATGGTAACTCCTGTTGGGAAACCAAAAATTATGTTTAATGCACATAGAATATATGACGCAGAGGCATTTGTAAACTTATTTGAAGGCTTTTCACTTGTGGAATTCGCTTTAATAACAGATAACAATCGTTTTTTACGTAATGCTAAACCAACCGATGCACATAACGAAAATTATGGCTGTGGCTGCTTCTGGTTTAAAAAAATGAAATTATGATCATCATCAAATTGCAAGGGGGATTGGGGAATCAGATGTTTCAATATGCTATTGCCAGGGCACTTGTAAAAGAGGATCAGCGTGTGATTGTAGATTTAAGTTTTCTTAGAAGAAATAGATCAAATACGGACACCTTCACTGCCAGAAATTTTGAGCTAGATCTCTTCTCTCAATTAAAGGTTGTGATATATCCTAATATTCTCCCAAAACTTCATCAAGATAATTTATTGTCTGCAGTATGTCGAAAAATTCTGGGAGTACGAGTTGTAAAACAACTTGAACATGAACTCGTCAAGCTCCCAGTGTCGTATAAAAGTCTCTATTTAGATGGATATTTTCAATCAGAATACTATTTTAAGTCGATAAAAAAAGTGCTACAAAGTGATTTTGAATTTCCATTACTGAACGACCATAATGTCAATATTCAGCAGCGGATTCAAGCCAGTCAACAGAGTGTTTCCTTACACATCAGAAGGGGCGATTATACAACATTAGCAAATGTTGGTCAATATCATGGCGTATTGCCAATTTCATACTATACTAGAGCTTTTGATCAGCTTCGATCATTTATAGGTAACCATACCGATGTTTTCGTTTTTACTGATGATCCTCAATGGGCAAAGGCAAACCTAAAAATAGAAGATGTAGAAATGATCTTTGTCGAAGGAAATGGTGGCTCCAATAGTTGGAAGGATATGTTTTTGATGTCTTTATGCAAGCATCATATTATCGCAAATAGTAGTTTCAGTTGGTGGGGGGCGTGGCTGGCAAGGGATAATGGGATGACATTCGCGCCCAAGAAATGGTTCAATCCTGAATATGTTAAATTCAATATCTAAAATTACATCCCGGTAAACTGGAATATATTCTATTGCTAAAAAGATATGAATAAAATTGAGGTATCGGTGATCATGCCGGCATATAACGCCGAACAGTATATTGGAGAGGCAGTACAATCTGTAATAAATCAAAGCTTCACAAGATGGGAGTTGATTGTTGTTGACGATGGTTCTACAGATAATACAGAAGTAATTGTGAAAAAATTAGCCCAAAAAGACAATCGGATCATTTATCTATACCAAACAAATGGGAAACAGGGCAAAGCGCGGAATTTGGGCATCTCTGTTGCAAAAGGCCGTTTTCTAGCTTTCTTGGATGCAGATGACTTATGGTTACCTCAAAAATTAGAGCTTACTTTGAAGGAGTTTGCCGATGATATTGATTTGGTTTTTACAAATGGTTATTTGTTGAGCGATGAAAAACAAATATACCAGGAGCCAATTGTTATGGGTATTAACGGAAGACTTTATGAAGGTATTAAAGGATTCGAAGAATTTCTATTTGGCAACAAGATTCCGACATTAACTGTTGTTGCACGAAAAGAACCGATACTAAAAGTGGGAAGTTTTTGCGACAGTATTGTGGATAATATATACAAGCCAGAAGATTATGATTTATGGCTGAAGTTACTGTACAATGGAGCGAAGCTAAAGTCGATTAATATACCGCTTTCGGTTTATAGAGTGCACGATTCTTCAACCACCGCATCAGACAGGGAAGCAACTTCTGGAGTGATGGAGATCTTAAAAAATTTCATTGTAGACATACCTGATTTTGCCAATCAATATCGCTCTCAGATACGGCATTGGTTCAAAAAATATCTGCTGTTAAGAAATATCGATAAAGGTGCGTATCGTAAAACGGCTAAGATTCTTGGAATTAAAAAAGCAGATAGGGCAATGTTAACGATAATTTCGAAGTTCAATAGAATCTTACCAGCCAAATATTTCCATTTGATTTATTTTAGACTTTTATGACAAATAACCCTTTAGTTTCTGTAATTATTCCCTGTTATAATCAGGGTAATTACTTAGCTGAAACATTAAAAAGTGTTTTTACGCAAACTTATGAACTATGGGAGTGCTTTATTGTCGATGATGGGTCAACAGACAATACTAAAGAGGTAGCTTTAGATTGGTGCCAAAAAGATAGTAGATACAACTATATTGAGAAAAAAAACGGGGGTGTCGCTAGTGCCCGGAATGCCGGACTTAGCCAGTTCAAAGGTCAATACATTCAAATTTTAGATGGCGATGATTTAATCGAAAAGGATAAGTTTTACGACTCTTTAAAAGCATTCGATAAATTGAAAATTCACATTGTATTTTCTAACTATATTTATTTAAAAGAAGGAATTAGATTTCTACCGGCTCGGCCAATAGATACCACCTGCTTGAATTATGAGTCCTACTTATCGTCGTTTGGAAAGAAGTTTGTAACTCCGATTCATACCGCGATATTTGATGCCAAGTGCTTAGAAGATTATCGTTTTGACGAGACCCTGAGTTTTTCAGAAGACTGGATAATGTGGTTAAGTATTTTTAAAAAACATCCCAAGTGTTTTTTAATTGATGCTCCCCACGCCATTTATCGGCTTCATAATTCGAGTTCCACCAGCAACCCACAAACTGTGCGACGTAAAGCGTTGGAAATAAGACAGAAACTATACGGGCAGTTAGAGGAAAAAGATCGGACAATTCTTTTCCACAGTATGACAAGCGAATATTACCAAACTATAGAGGAGATCTTACAATCGAAAACATATAAAGCGGGCGAAATAGTAAAGAAGGTTCTGGCCATATTTTCTCCTCTAAATAGGAGAAAAAGCAAAATAAATAGGCTATGATTAGTATCCTGATCTGTTCTATTCGACCAAACTTATTGTCGAGCATCAAAGAGAATATCGCTCGGACAATTAATGTCCCATACGAATTGTTATTTCATGATAATAGGACAACTCAATATGGCATATGTAAAGTATATAATATGCTGCTCAGCCAGTCAAAATATAAATATGCCGTTTTTTTGCATGAAGACGTTATCTTTCAAACACAGGACTGGGGAACAATTTTATTAAACTATTTTGAGTCCGATAAAAATATAGGATTAATAGGACTAGCAGGTGCAAGGCATAAGACAAAAGCACCTTCTGGATGGTGGAATAATGATGGCAGCGAACTTTTAATGAATATAATCCAACATTATCCAGACGGAAAAATAGTTAACCATAAACCGAAAAGTTGGCCAGAAAAATCTTTATTAGAGGTTTGCGTTGTTGACGGCGTTTTCTTAGCCGTACGAAAAGAAAATGAAATTTCATTTAATGAAAAGCTAGCAGGTTTTCACAATTACGATTTAGCATTATCTATCGAATATATATTGGCTGGAATGAAGGTTGTTATTTCAAATGAAATAATATTAGAGCATTTTTCTAATGGAAAAATTGACAAACAATGGTTGTGGTCGACTTATAACTTCTCTCAAATTTACCAGAAGCATTTGCCCATAAGCCTGGAAAAGCAAAATGTTACCAAGTCGCTAGAGATAAAAAATACCTTTACTTTTATTCAACTTTGCATTTTGCACAAAGAATATATCTTGGCAATTAAATGTTGGAAGCTGGCCTTTTTCAGATTTCCCTTTTCATGGCAACATCTCCGAGTGCTAAAGCAACTATGTAAATATTAGACCTTAATGAATAAATTGCGTGCCATTGCATTGTATCTTCCCCAATTTTACCCTTATAAAGAAAATAATGAGTGGTGGGGAGAAGGTTTTACCGAGTGGACAAATGTCGGAAAAGCTAAACCCCTTTTTAAAGGCCATTATCAACCAAGGGTTCCGCGAGATTTAGGATATTATGACTTGCGACTACCTCAAATCCGTGAAGCTCAAGCTGAGATGGCAAAACATTACGGCATAGAAGGGTTTTGCTACTGGCATTACTGGTTTGGAAATAACAGAAGATTGTTAGACCTCGTTTTTAAGGAAGTTTTATTATCCGGAAAACCAGATTTTCCATTTTGTTTAGGCTGGGCTAATGAAACCTGGAGTGGTAGATGGCATGGTTTAGATAAGAAGATACTGGTGGAGCAAACTTATCCAGGTGTCACTGACTACGAACGGCATTTCTATGAAGTATTGCCGGCATTTTTAGATAAACGCTATATCCAGGTAGATGGAAAACCTGTGTTTATGGTATATCTTCCTTTTAACTTGCCAGATGAGCAATTTATTCGTACTTGGAGACAATTGGCAGCGAAAAACGGGTTAAAAGGGATTTATTTTGTGGGCCATATTAACCATATTGAAAAGAAACAACAGGTTGTTAATTTGGGCTTCGATTGCATAAATATAAACCGTTATGCAGAAGTGGCCAGAAAAGGGATTAGCGTTTGGAATAAATTGTTGAAGAAAACCATTTTAAAATCAACTGCCAAAGTAAATGTATATAAATATGCCGATGCTATAAAATACTTCTCTGGGGAGGAGGACATGGCGGAAGATTGCCACCCCTCTATTATTCCTAATTGGGACCATTCTCCACGAAGCGGCGGAAAAGGGCTAATATTGCACAATTCTACCCCGGAATTATTCAGACAGCATATAAGAACAGTGTTTAATTTAGTAAAAGATAAACCACTTGAAAAAAGAATTGTGTTTGTCAAATCCTGGAATGAATGGGGAGAAGGTAATTACATGGAACCGGATTTGAAATATGGCAAAGCATACCTAGAAATATTTAAGGAAGAAATGGGAAAAATAAAGTAGCTGGTAACGGAAAGCAATATGAAGCACTATAATTTTTCTTTATAACATACGGGATAGCTCATTAACCACACCATGCGCATAGCTTACTTAATTATGGTCCATAAAAGTCCGCCCCAATTGGAGCGGTTAATCAGGGCATTGGAAGATGAAACAACATTTTTCATCATTCACGTGGATAAAAAAGTGGATATCCACCCTTTCCTTCAAATCAAATGTAATAACACAAAAAATTTATTCTTTTTATCGAATAGGGAGAAGGTGTCTTGGGGTGGATTCAGTCAAGTAAAAGCTACTTTAAATCTTATAGATTATATTTTTTCAAATTCAATTAAAATTGATTTTGCCTCATTGATAAGTGGGCAAGATTTTCCAATTATCAATAAAAATGAGATAAAAAATTTCCTTCAACAAAATAATCAAACGAATTTCTTATCCCATACTTCTTTGCCTTATGAGAAATGGGGTCGAGATGGAGGCTTTGATCGATTTAATTATTATTGGTTATTGGATCAAATTGGACCGAAATCCGCCAGATTGCTTTATTTTTTGCAGAAATTGTTACGCATAAAAAGGAAGGCCATAACATTTCCACAGATTTACGGGGGATCCAATTGGTGGACACTTAACTCACATTGTTTAGAGTATATATATAATAATAAAAAAAACGAACCTAAATTTCACAAACGATTTGCGTACACATTTTGCACTGATGAAATTTACTTCCATACATTATTGCTCAATTCTCCACTAAAACATACTATCCTCAACCAAAATATGCGTTATGTAGACTGGGATGGCCCCCCTTACCCACGTTTATTAAAAGAAACTGATTATACTAAAGTAATTCAATCTGGAATGCACTTTGCAAGAAAAGTAGAGGAAAATGGTGAGATCATAGAATTGTTGGAGAAGCATCATTCTTTATCATGAAAGTTTACTTCGAAAAGATTGTAATAGTTATTGCGACAATAACGGTAGTAATAGGTTACTATTTTTCTTTTTTATCCATGGAAATAACCATGTGGTCGGGAATTGTTGCAAATCTTTACCTTATTATTAAATCAAGGAAGTTTAAACCTCTTGCCTTCCTCTTCTTCTTTTGGCTCACTTTTATCATCAATCTCATACCTTATTATAAAAATGGTTACGATATTAGCGGGGGATACTATCAATTAGATATCCCGCAATATTATGACCGTGCAACATTTGTACATGTTTTTCTTTTACTGTGTACTGCGTTATTGATGCCAACGATAAAAAAGCGCATCTATTTAAAAGATCGTATACCTGTTAAGCTAGATAACTTCTCATTTTGGTTTACTTCCCTTTTCATGTTGTTTATACTATTATATGGCGCGAAAGGACAATCCGTTTTTGAAGCGCAGGGCTATGGCCAAACTGCTGTAGAAGGCCTGGGGGGACTTGCTGTCTATGAATATTTTGTAATTTTAATTCCTGCGGCATATATGTTTTCAGGAAATTCCAAATACCACAGATTAGTTTTATACCTATTAATTACTCTTTTTAGCTTAAGAACGCTAAGCTTTGGAGGAAGGAATCTATTGATACAGATAGCCATGATATTATTTGTCTTTCTGGACAATCCGAGGTTAAAATATAGATATTTAATTATATTAGCGTTTATACCCGTATATTTCTTCTTTGTTTTTGGTGCCCTTCGACAAAACCCCTATTTGATATTTAATGCGTCTGTTGAAGAGATTTTATTGTTACCATTTAATAATAAATCCGAGGGTTCGATATTGGAGGCTTTACTCACTCAAAATGACGTTTTTTACTCATCTGTAAGATTCTACGCCTTTATTGAAGAAGAGATTATAACAACTGAAGAGCGAGTCCAGGTGTTACTATTTAACTCGTTGGCTGTTATAGTACCGTTTAAATTCCTCCCAGATATCGCTAATATATCAACGTATAGAAGAGACATCTACAATTGCGGAGGTGGCGCTCTAATAAGCTCTTATTACTATCTTTTTCTAGGTCTTCCTGGAGTAGTTTTTATATCTGCCTACCTAACATTTGTAATCAAAAAAATAGAATTTACAATAAACAAGTATTGGTTAGTTTATGGCATCGCTTTTTTATCCACCTTTGTACGCTGGTTTGCCTATAATCCAATAGTTATATTCAAACTATGCGTTTTTGGCGTTCTATATATTGTTGTTCTAGAAATAGTAAAGAGCACGATAAGATTATCGGCCGCTAGTTATGAAAAGCAAAAATTGTTATTCTCAAAATTTCAGAAAAAGAAATAATGATTTCGATCATTCTACCCCTATTTAATAAAGAGCAATGGGTTGTATCTTGTATTAGGTCGATTTTAAACCAGAGCCTCAATACCTTTGAACTAATTATCGTTAATGACGGATCTACAGATAAAAGCTTAGATTTAGTCAAAGAAAATTTCGCTGACGAAAGAATTAGAATAGTAACGCAAACCAATAAAGGCGTATCTGCTGCACGAAATGCTGGAATTTGTTTAGCACGTTTTGATTACATTGCGTTTATCGATGCAGATGATTTATGGCATCCTGAATACCTTTCAATTTGCCAGAAGATTATAGGAGTGCATTCACATATAGATATCTTTGGTTCTGGCTATACGTATATGCAGGATGCTATGCAGCTATCCTGGCCCGAGATAGGAAAATTGGATTTTTATGAAGTACACAGTTATTTTAAAAATGCACATAAAGCACCTTTGTTTTGGACATCAGCTACAATAGTAAAAAAAGAAATATTTGATAAAGTAGGTCTATTCAATACAGCATTGAAAGCTGGAGAAGACCTTGATTTATGGTTCCGCATAATGTTAAAAGGGAAAGGCCTCAAAATAAATAATTTACTTGCGTGTTACCGGCTCACCGGAAGTGATCAGAAAAACATATTTAAACTTCCAAATATTCATAATCACCTTGTTTCAAAAATATTAAATGAAAGCTATTTTTATAAAAAAGAAATTGCAACTACTCCTTTTTTAGGCCAATTTATAAGCTATTATACTTTAAACTATCTGTTCCTCTACTATTTCGATTCTAACCAATATAAAGAAGCCTGGAAAATATACCTAAGTATACCTTTAAAGTATAAGCTCTCTAAAGTAAGATATTTGCTTTATTGGTTACCTCGCCGCTGGGGACGTGCAATTTTTTTGTCCATCTTTTTCAAAAGAAATAAATACAACGTGGATTCTTTAAGTCAAGGTCTATAAATGTAGTTTTTTTACTTGGAATTACAACAATTTGCTAATTTAGAAGTACGCCTATGGACAAATATAAAATAATAATTAACGCTTCAAATTTGAAAAAGGGAGGAGCTTTGCAGGTAGCACTCTCCTTTATTGAGGAAGCTTTAAAAATACAAAATATTAACTTTTATATTTTTTCTGGCAGAGCTTTATCTGCTATTATCAATAATCGCAGGTTTAATGAGGCCACTAATTGTACTTTATATCATATAGACTTAGTCGCTACTAAATCACTAACCTCATTAGGAAGCTTCAGAAAGCAACTGAATATATTAGAACGCACAATAAATCCACAAGCCGTAATCACAATATTTGGACAATGCTATTGGAGACCCCACGCGCCACACATCATGGGGTTCGCCAATCCGTACTTATTGTACCAAGAGTTGCCTTTTCACAAACGAAAAACCTCTTTCATCAATAAAATAAAAACAAGAATAAAAAACCAGGTTCATCTTTTTTTTTCCAGGAATGAGGCTAATTTTCTATGGGTAGAAACCATAGATGCAAGGAATAGAGCGTCACTAATACTCAAAAAACCGCTAGAGGACATTGTAGTTGCGTCCAACAGCTGCAATGGTTTTTTCAATTCGCTTCCTTATGAAAAATTAGACATATTACCGCCCGCAAAAAAATTGCGCCTGATCTATATATCCAGCTACTATCCGCACAAGAACATAGAATTTATACCCGATGTTCTAGATGAGCTCAGAAACTTAGGTATCGATTGCGAATGCATCATTACAATTGATACGAAAGATTATCAAACTAATAAAAAACTACACCATACTAATTTAATTAATATTGGACCTGTACACCCGCGCCATTGTCCCTATCTTTATAGCGTTTCCGATATCCTATTCATGCCCAGCTTGTTAGAAGTATTTTCCGCTACTTATCCCGAAGCTATGTATATGCAGATACCTATTGTAACTTCAGATTTGCCGTTTGCAAAAGATGTGTGTGGGCGTGCTGCATTGTATTATCCCTACGACGATGCCAAATCCGCAGCCTTGCAAATTTTCGCACTTCAAAAAGATCCCATTTTGAGAAACAGACAAATTGAGAATGGCAAAATAAGGTTAAAAGAATTTGACAGTCCAGAGTCCAGGTTTAGAAAAATACTAACTAAAGTAATGGAAAGCACCCATACCTCTCTATAGAAAGTTTAGTAAAATCCTCTGACGATGCAACCAAAACAGACAAATCTCCGTAGCTATAATAACTCCTGGTATAAACCCGGGAGCAAACTAAAAATTATATCCTGGTATTTTCTTAACATTCTTTTCTTTTTGAATCCCCTTAACCCTTGGAGTGGTTTAAAGGTTTTTTTATTGCGTTTGTTTGGTGCCAAAATCGGTCAAAGAGTATTCATTAAACCTGGTGTAAATATCAAATATCCTTGGTTGCTCGAAATCGGCAATGATGTGTGGATAGGTGAAAATGTGTGGATAGATAACCTCGCAATGATCAAGATAGCAAGTAATGTTGTACTGTCCCAGGGTGCAATGCTTCTTTGTGGGAATCACAACTATAAAAAAAGCACCTTCGATTTAATGCTAGGTGAAATTACGCTGGAAACAGGGAGCTGGGTTGGGGCTAAAGCAATAGTATGTGCTAATGTTATCCTTCATACACATGCTGTGCTTAGCGTAGGATCAGTAGCAGCATCCGATTTGGATCCCTACACCATCTATTCTGGAATACCGGCTAAAAAAATTCGAGCAAGAATAATAGAGTAAAGAACAGCTTCATATGAACACAATTAAAGTATCAATTATCACCGTTGTTTATAACAACGAAAAAACCATAGCTGATGCAATCGAATCCGTTCTTGCTCAATCCTATCCGCACATTGAGCACATCATTGTAGATGGGCTTTCTAAAGACAATACAATGAAAGTTGTCCATTCCTACGCAGATCGGCTAGGTAAAATTATTTCTGAAAAAGACAATGGACTATATGATGCGATGAACAAAGGCATTCGTGCCGCCACTGGCGATATTATTGGAATATTGAATTCTGATGATTTTTTCCAGAATAGCGAAGTCATTGGGAAAGTGGTTGATGCTTTTATTCAGCATAAAAATCTTGAAGCGACAATTGGCGATATTGTATTTGTGAACGAAAAAAACAAAATAGTCCGTCATTATTCTGCCAAAGCATGGACAACAAAAAAATTTACTTGGGGCTATATGCCTCCTCATCCATCTTTTTTTGTGAAAAAGCAACTTTTCGATGAACTCGGCTACTATAAACTGGATTATTATATTGCAGCCGATTATGAATTACTCATCCGATTTTTGGCGATACAAAAAATAAAGTGGATATATCTACCCCTAATTACAACAAGGATGCGTCTGGGAGGTAAAAGCACTAAAAACCTTAGAAGTAACCAAATATTAAACAAAGAAATTCTCAGAGGCTGTAAAGAAAATGGCCTGCGGTCGAATTATGCCATGATTTACTCTAAGTATTTCAAAAAGGTTTTTGAGTTGCTTAATATTCGAAAATTCTATTAACAGAAGAATAACGAATTTTTAAGAAGGCATACTGTAATTAACGGAATCTTGGTTCGTAATTTTTTGATTTAAAGGATACAAATGGTAATCATCACTGGTGCTAATGGTTTTGTGGGTACTAATCTTTCAAGATACCTTACAGAAAGAGGCTTTTTAATCAGCCCTTTAAGCCTACGGGGCAATAGCCTGCCTGAGCTTCCCAAAGCGGCCTCAGCGATTATTCATCTAGCAGGTAAGGCGCACGATCTAAAAAACCAAGCAGACGACGAAGAGTATTTTAGAGTCAATAGCGAACTAACCCATTCTCTTTTTGATGCTTTCTTACAGAGTAACATTGAAGATTTCTTCTACTTCAGTAGTGTGAAGGCTGCTGCAGACAAGGTTATCGACGTTTTAACAGAAGATGTCGTTCCAACCCCGGCAACTGCTTATGGTCGTTCCAAATTGGCAGCGGAGGCCTACTTAATTAGTCAATCTCTGCCAAAAGGAAAAAGATTGTTTATTATCCGCCCCTGCATGATACATGGACCAGGTAATAAAGGTAACCTGAATTTGCTGTACAGCTTCATTCAAAAAGGGTTACCCTATCCGTTGGCGTCCTTTGATAACGAGCGCTCTTTTCTTAGTATAGACAATCTGTGTTACACATTAAATATCCTACTAACCAACAAGGATATCCATTCGGACATATTCAATTTATCTGACGACGAACCGCTATCAACAAACGAGGTATTAGAAATCATCTGTGACACGATTGGTAAAAAAAAGAGGCTTTTGTTTATACCCAAAAAAGCTATAAAGATCGTTGCCCGATTCGGTGATTGGCTAAAACTACCATTGAACAGCGAGCGACTTCAAAAACTTACGGAGAGCTATGTGGTATCGAATGAAAAGCTCAAAAAAGCGCTGCTTATTGATAAGTTGCCCACTTCTGCAACCGCGGGATTAATAACAACTATCAAAAGCTTTGACAGCGCCGTTACATAACTCAAATCTTGATCCTTAGGTACACTGCTGTTTGGGCTAGACATTCGGTGAACTACTGTTTTATTATTCTGAATTCTTCACCACTGTCTACACGCAGGAAGTAGATACCTGCTGGTAAATCATCCAAAGAATAAGATTGCTTTTGCTGTTTTTGAAATATGCTTTTTACTATTCGCCCCTGAATGTCGATAAGCGCAAATCTGGTAGCTTGATGAGATGGAGATTGTTGGTGTATTATAATAATTCCATCTGTAGGATTGGGACTGACAGAGATATTCTTTTTAGAAGTTACAGAAGCATTAAGTCCGACTGGGCCAAAAGTTATCGTTACAGAATCTGACGCGCTACAATCATTTTCATCTGTAACAATTACACTGTACATTCCAGAATTAATTACGTTGCGTGTTTGCGTGTTTCCTCCGTCGCTCCATACGTAACTAGCCCCTGGATTCCCTGCGTCCAATGTAATCACGGTACCATTAGCAACAAATGTATCGTTACCCAGGTCAACTAGCGGTAAGGGCTTAACTATAACACTAACGGTATCTGAATTACTACAAAGCTCTTCGTCTGTAACGGTAACGGAATAATAACCACTAGTATTTACAACTATCGTTTGTGTGGTTGCGCCAGTGGACCAAATATAAGAGGCACCACCATTTTGCGCATCTAAGACGCTTCCTGCACAAAAGGTTGTATCACTACCTAACGCTGCAGAAGGTAAATTATGAACAGTTACATTCACCTCATCGAAACCCCTGCATTGATCAGGCGCCGTAACAGTTACACTATAAACTCCAGATTGAGATACCGTTAATTTACTTGAAGTGCTGCCATCATTCCATAGAAATACACTTCCTGCATTTTTAGCATCTAATTCCAGCAAGCTCCCTTCACAAATGGATGTATCTAGACCTATATCTACGGTCACCGTTGAGGGATTTATTGTAATTTTTATAGAATCGGTCTCAGTACATTCAAAAATATTGGTAACCTCAACATGATATACCCCACTTGTGTCTATAATAATAGATTGAGAATTCGCTCCTGTATTCCAGCGATAAGTCGCTCCCGTATTTTTTGCATCAAGTGTAAGTGTATTACCAGCACAAATGGCAGTGTCATTTCCCAGCTCTACAATGGGTGGAGGATTATAGCTGATATGTATGGTATCGGTTGCTCTTCCTTTAACACTCGTTACCGTTACGAAGTAAATGCCACTATCGCGCACGTTAATTGTTTGTGTCGTCTCGCCAGTACTCCATAGGTAACTGCTACCAGAATTTTGTGCATTTAACGTTGAATTAGTTCCAGGACATAGCAAGATATCTGCTCCCAAATATAAAGGAATATTAGTAAAACGGTCTAATTCAAAACTGCTAAAAGGGGTTCCTATATTAACTCCTGCAACAACTTTTTGATCCTTTTGAATAGCTATGTCTTTTATTTCCCGGGAAGTATATGGAAAATTAAGATTGGGTAAATAACCGGTTATAAGACCATTATTACCAAAAGTAGAATCAAGGTGTCCATTTGCTTTTAATTTTGCTACCGCTGGATAAGCGCCTGAATTTACAAGTACAGCACCGGCACCAATAAAACCGCCGTCGGAAGTCGCCGCTAAAGCGTTAACTATTGACCCCGTAGACGAAGAAGTAGAAAAAGATAAAACAACCCCGCAAGCAACGGGATATCCTGTTATATCGGCATTATTAAATGAATAATCAATGTGCCCATCACTAGAAAATTTTTTAATAAAAGGACGTACGCTTGAAATACTTCCAGATCGGTAATCGTTAGCAACAATGCTACCATCTGCTAAAACCGCAATTTCAATTAGCTCACCTCCGAAGAAATCATTGTTATAGATAGTGAATCCATTATTTCCAAAAGTAGAATCGAGCTGCCCGTTTGCAGTCAGCCGGAGAAGCATCATCCCCCCCAAATTGGGCGGATAACTAACCATACCGCCCAATACAATTTTGCCATTTTGCTGCAAGGCAACTGTAGTTAAGGAGTCACTACTGGAAGAGTTAAAGTGAACGGTCGTTACACCATTATTTCCGAATGTCACATCCAGACTACCATCATCATTATAACGAGCCACCCAAATCCCAGCCTTACTCCCTCCCGTAACTCCAGCAGCCACAATTTTGTTATTCTCCTCCACTACAAGGGCATTAATTTGCGTATAGTTACCCGTGAGAGAAGTGACAACACCGTTAATACCAAAACTACTGTCCAGCTCTCCATTAGACTTATATCTAATTAGCAATGCATTTTTTACGGCACCTATGGTCATAAAGCCCCCAGCCACTATTTTTTGCGCAGGACTGACAGCAATTGCATGAAACTCATCTTTATTGGCAGAATTAAAGTTGGCTTTGATAACGCCTTGGTTGCCGAAATCAGTAGCTGGCAGGCCATTACCTAAATTTTTAGTAAGAAGAACACGAGTATTACCATTCTCCCGAACAGTACCAGCGGCATATACGTTGCCACTGCTATCGATAGACACAGCATTTAAAACAGTACTCCCGGTTATCGAAAATGTTTGCCTCCCTCCGTTTCCAAAAGTAGAGTCGAAAAAAGTGTCTTGTGCATGGACATAGAAAGCTATCATTAAGAGCAGGGACAACAAATAGCCTTTTTTCATAAATTTAGTAGAGTTTAGGATGCTAAGATATGATTTTTTATCCATATAACGACTACTTGTGTTAGACCCGGAGCCCTATTTATCCCTTTGGCAAAACGAAAGAATTCACACAAGTGCAGTTCGCATCAAACATGCCTTCCTAGCTATCCAAGAGCTTTCTTCAGAAAAACGTGGGCAATCCAATTCCCGCTTTAAACGTTATGTATTTTCTATTTCTACTTTTGTATTTAAAAGGGAATATGACAATTATATAATGATAAGTACTGTTTAGTACTAGAATAAACATAAAATTAAGAATGCTTTTCTCAAGCTTACACAACAATCAAGTCCTAAAAAATTCGGTCCTTACAGAATGAGGTAAAGACGAAATAGTCTCCTCAGTAACAAACAGCTTTGCTCTCTTTTTCTTTATAGCTTTGCGATCGCAATAATAACATTAAATGATAACAAACCTATTTTCTTTAAAGCCGATTTCCGTATTTCTCAGTCTCTATCTTTTGTTCAACATTACGTCCTGTAAAAAACCTGCTTCTTCAGAGCCGGAACCGATGCTACCGGAGCCAATAGAAGAGGTAGAAAAGGAGGACAGCGTAATAAAGACGTCGCTACCGCATATTTTTATTCGTATTGAAGATAATAGGGAAGTAAATGAAAAAGATATTTATTTAAATGCCGAAATAGAAATCGAGGGACAAGATGCTTATGAAAATTTAGCAGCTACAGCTACGAGGATTCGAGGAAGGGGTAATGATAGCTGGAACAAACCCAAAAAGCCCTATCGTTTCAATTTGACCAGTAAGACTTCTCTTTTAGGTCTTGCTGCAGCAAAAAACTGGGTATTACTGGCCAACTACCAGGACTATTCGCTGATGACCAATGCCGTAGCTATGAAAGCTGCACAGTTATTAGGTATGCCTTATACCAATACGATCATTCCTGTAGACTTGACTATAAATGGCGTGTACCGCGGTAATTACACCCTTACCCAGCATATTGAGATCAGTAAAGATCGCATAGATCTGGGCGACGATGGATTTGTACTGGAGCTGGACAGCTATTTTGACGAGGATTATAAGTTTAGGTCGGAATATTTCAACTTGCCGGTTATGCTTAAAGATGGCGAAGTAAATTCTCCTCAAGACTTCCAGCTCATTCAAAATGATTTTCAGTCCCTGGAAGACCTTATTGCAGACAATACATTTCCCAATAACAACTACGGCCAACACTTCGATAAAGTACAACTTGTCAACTATTTGATCGTCTATAACCTAGCTTGCAATAAGGAGTTAAACCATCCCAAAAGTGTATTCTTACATAAAAGAAAAGGAGGTAAATATACTATGGGACCAGTTTGGGATTTCGATTGGGCCTTTGGTTTTTTCGAAACATCTGGCAAATATTTTCAATCCGCCAATGATCCTGTTTTGAGCGACGGTATAGGGAGCATATTCTTTAATAAGTTCCTGAAAGACCCTGAAATTATTAGCTTGTATCGCCAACAATGGGCTTTATTTAAATCGCAGCATCTTGAGACGTTATTAAACTACATCGACGAATACGCTAACAAAATAGCAGTACCAAAACAGAAGGATTTTTCTTTGTGGCAAGTGGGCCCAACAGATTATCAGCAGGTGACAAACGATTTTAAAGCTTATATCGAAAAACGTACCCTTTATATGGATACCTATATAAATTCGCTTCGCTGACCGGAAGATAGAATTTATGGAATGGAAAAGTTATGCAATCGTTGAATCTAAAGAAGGTTGCTATTGCACTTTTTACAAAAGTATTTTAAGGCAATCTTCATCAAAGAGATGCTACTGTAAAGAATCTAATACTGTGATCTTTATAGTATCCAACCAATCTAATGATGTGTCTCCTTTCTACCACTAATCCTCAAACAAATAGTCCTATTCGTCCTATCATTCGGTAAAGTAAA
>JBEBWN010000008.1:0-26790 GCA_040392235.1 Taibaiella helva
AAAATAGACTTTATAACAAAAACAGTGAAAGTGGTTATGGGGACAAAAAACACCTTTTGCCCTGTACGCAGTTAATTGTGCGCAGGGGCGTGAAAAACGGGTGTATATGCCAAGTTGGTTCATTTCTGGCGCAAAGTTATGTAAATAATGTTTAACCGAACATTTTTACATTAAAGTATTAAACCCCCAATAGATATTAACAATTGTTTTCCGGAACTCCGGCATACCTGGAAGCTCGACCGGCTCTGGTTCGGCTCTGTTGTACGGCAGTGAATAGGGGGACATTTGCGCCATTGCTATACGTTTTTAATTTTCACCGCTCACTTTCTATTGTTTGTGTGAAGGTTGTAAATATATAACGCCCTATGTGTGGTCTTATTGCAGGAAATGCACATAAGGAATTCTGCAGACCGTGAATTCCATTGAGCGGGCCATCCGGGCCGGAAAATGTGTACTGTCTAAAAGGGTACAATGCCTTTAAATGTCAAATTCGATATACACATTAGTACCGTCTCCCGAACCGGCGTGGGCCCATTCCATTCTGCCTTTGTGTTCATTAACCCGTTTGGCCATATTGTTTAACCCCATTCCGGGTGTATTATGCCATTTGCTGCTATCCATACCTATTCCGTTGTCTTCTACATTGATGGTGAGCAGAGCATTATAACAGCTTAGTTGTACGAGAGCCTTCGACGCCTGGGCATGTTTAATAATATTGTGTAATAGCTCCTGTACCATGACATAGACCGTTTGCTTTAAAGACATCTTCAGCTGGGTGAAATCGCCATATTGCTGGAATTCGACCTCTAACCGGCCGGTTTTCTGGATGGTTTCGCAAAGTAAAGCAACAGCCTGCGGCAGGTTGTAACGCAATACGATTTCGGGCATGAGGTTATGGGCGGTATTCCGTACATTATTGATGGCGCTGGTAAGTTGTTGCAAAGAATCCTGAAACGTTCTTTCAGCGGATGTTGCGGTATAGGCTACTTCCAGGTTCATTTTCACGATAGTGAGTTCGCTGACGATGCTGTCGTGCAGTTCGGTGGCAATACGGGCTCTTTCCTTTTGTTCGCCTTCCATTACAGCCTTCAGATAGTCTATTTCCTGCTTTATTTTTAATTTCCTGTTTTTTTGACTGATATAGAAATAACGCCACAATAACAAGGTGATGGTAAACATAGCAATAAAAGCTATGCCATAGATGAGGCTGTTTTTCTTGGCCATTTGCTTTTCCTGGTTGCTGATTTGCAACCTTCCGGCTATTATTTCTTTATCCTTTTCAGAGGTGCGGTACTTAGTTTCCAGCTCGTTAACGTTGACAGCTACTTCTTTACTTTTAAAGCTGTCTTTTAAGGCGATATATTCGCGTTGAAGTTCATAAGCGTTCTTATACCTTCCGGTTTGCGCATAAAGCACGGATAGCCGTTCGGCAATGAATAGTCTTTCCTTTTCTTCGGATGGAACTGTTTCCCAGGCCAGGGCGAGGTACTTTTTTGCTTTTTCGAAATCTTTAAGTTGCAGGTAGGCATCGCCGATAGTGCTTAAGGCTTCAAAAGCTTTATTGACAGGCATGCCGGGCAGATCGCTCAGGCCAATGGCTTCTTCCAGCTTAGGAAGGGCTTTGCCGGCTTCTCCTTTGGCGATGTCCAGGCGCGCCGACTCTACCAGACCTGCCCTGAGGCTAAGGCTTAATTTGTGTTGTCTGCTGAGTAGTACACTGCTATCAAGATAGACAGCACTTAGTTTAAAATCATTTAATTCATAATAACATCTTCCCTTGTTCGTGAGTAATACGCTACGCACATCATAAAAACCGGGGCCATTGCAATAACTGAGCGCTTTGTCCAGGTAGGACATTGCCTTCTGGTATTGATTTAATTGTCCTAATACAGTAGCAGCATTGCCATAAATAATGGATAAATAATTGGAATCGCCGCTGGCATAGCCAGCGGCAACAGAGTACAGACGATAAGATTTTTCGAAATCGGATAAATTATTATAAGCATTGGCGAGGTTCATATGCATAATGGTTAGCATCTTTTTATGCGCTTTCGGATCGCAAAGACGAATGCCTGTTTCAAAATAACGTATTGCCTCATGATAATTCCCCTTACGGAGACTTATATTGCCTAAGTAAAAAAGGGTATTTATTTTACCCGCCTGGTAGCCGGCTTTGTTGCTTACATAATATAGCTTTTTATATTCTGTTGCTGCGCTGTCCGGGTACAGCAGCTCGGTAGATTTTACCCGCCTGATTTCTTTTTCAACTTGTACTGTGTCTGTATGTGCGCTCAGCCTGGGTAGCTCAGTATACTGCGCCCACAGGGATTGAACTCCGAAAAACATGGATAACGCAACATAAAATAACGGGGACAAGGCTGTCCTTGCAGAAGACGTAAACATACCGTATCAAGTAATACTCACGGTAAAGGGTCTACTAATATACGAATAAAATAGCAGAGCATAAAATATATCGGCATATTGTTTTTGCTTATTTATTTTTAATGAAACCCAGACAGCCGGGATGTTTTGTCAGCGTGGAACTAATTGGCGAAAAGTAAAATTGAGTAGTACTACTTAATTAATGATTTTAAACAGAACCTAAGTTTGTTTAATAACAAAATGTACAGATTATGAGAAAAGAATTATTCGATGGTAAACATTTCCTCACCCTCTTTATTGGACTGGCTTTCGGATGCCAGGCCTATGCCCAGGACCCGGAATTTGTCTGGGTAAAAAGCATGGGTAGTACTGATGATGAATCGGGTATCGCTATATCAGTAGATCCCCAGGGCAATGTTTATTCTGTAGGCAGAATTACCGATACTATTTCTATGGATTTTGGTTCAGCGCAACTGCAGGGCAACGGCGGCAATGCGTATATAGTCAAACAGGATTCTTCCGGCAAATTGATTTGGGCACGTATGTTGCCTAATACTACAATTGCTACTGCTGTTGCTTTAGATCCTTTAGGAAAAGAAGTATATATCACGGGCGAATATTCTGGAACGGTTGATTTTGACCCTGGCTCCGGTTCGACTACCCACACTTCTGCATTAAATACAAGAGGCCGGCCTGGTACTGATTTTTATATCTCCAAATTTGATTCTGCGGGTACTTTTCAATGGGTTCGTGTGGCCGGAGCCTCTGGGGCAGAAGGTGGTAAGGCGGTAACTGTAGAAAAAGGTTCACAACATGTATTGGTAACCGGTAGTTTTTCCGGAACAGTTGACTTTGGCTTCGGTCAGACCACTACCAATTTGAATGCAGGCGCTGCAAGCGGTGGTTTCGTGCTTAAGATCACGGCATCAGGAAATATTGTTTGGGGTAAAGCCTATAGCGGCGATGGTATCGGCCCCCAGGGTATTGCCGTAGACAAAGTAAATGATGTTTATGTGACCGGCCAATATATTAATAATGCTGATTTCGATCCTGATCCGAACAATACGGTTACCTTAACCAGTGTGGCGCACTACGACATTTTTGTTTCCAAATTAACCAGTGCAGGTAACTACGTATGGGCCAAATCTATGGGCGGACCCGATTATGACCATGGTGCCGCCATAACCGTAGATGATTCTTTTAATGTTTATGTGACCGGCGGATTCCAGAACTCTGGCAACTTTGATCCGAACGGAACATTGGCCCTCTTCTCTAATGGTGCGGAAGATGCGTTTGTTGTTAAATTGAAAGCAGATGGCTCATTAGGTTGGGCGGCGAATGTAGGATCTTATGTGGATGACCAGGGCACCGGCATTGCATTGGATAGGTTTGGCAATGTGTATACTTCCGGCAATTTCCAAAGCCCAAGATCTGATTTTAACCCGGGTACGGGGCCAGCTGACACCTTTAACCTGGTATCCTACGGCGGCTACGATGGTTATATGCTGAAATTAAGTAATGACGGTAAATTCGGCTGGGCCAGGAATATCGGCACTAAATTCGGTCCTGATAATACCAATGGCATAGCTGTAGGTAACGGCTATATTTATACCACAGGCGTATTTTATAACACGGCCGATTTCGATCCGGCAGGCGGCGGTCTGCACCAGCTGACCTCGAGGGGTAATTCTGATGTGTACATTCTGAAACTTTTCGAATGTCAGAGGATGACCGGAGCAGAATTGCAGGTGGCAGGGCCGGATTCAGTATGCTTTAACCAGGAATATACCTATGTTGTTCAACCCGTTTTCGGCGCCGTATCATACGAATGGATTTTGCCACAAGGCTGGGAAGGCAGCAGCGATTCTACCAGTATTAACGTAACTACCGACGATGCAGAGCAGGGAACTATACGCGTTGTTGTCCGGGGGCTTTGCGACAGCGTAGTTCAGGATCTGGCCATTGGCCTGGTTATGCCACCGGTAAGTATCACGATCGACGAATTTACGCTCAGTACAACCCATAGTGGCTACTACACAAGCTGGCAATGGTACTTGAATGGTAAGCTTATTGAGGGTGCAACGGAAGAAAAACTGGTTGTGGATGAAAACGGTTTATACAGTGTGGTGGTCACCGGAAGACATGGCTGTACAGATAGTACCACCTATAATGTGACCAATGTACCCACTTCTATCGACGCACAGGAAAAAACATCTTTTATCCGTTTATATCCTAATCCGGTTACAGATCATGTGCAACTGTTGAATCAAACAGGGCAACCTGTGGATGTCGTGCTTTTGTCCATGGACGGTAGGGAATTGTGGCAGACTTCTGTATCGACTGTTCATCACACGATTTTGATGAGCACATACGCTCAAGGTGTTTACCTGGTACAGGTAAGGAATAAGGCAGGACAAATATTGCAGACCGAAAAATTGTTGAAAAACTAGATATTCTTTCTGTACATCCGAATAAAGGACGCCACCTTTCCAGGCAGGCATGTCGCTTTATCGTAGGCAATTATTGCCATTCCGATACAAAGGGATGGCAATTGCTTATTTTTATAGAAAGCAATTTGATTTACCAGATATAATAGTTCCGTGGTATGATGAGGAAGAGAATGTTTTTATTCGCCATGCTTTATTCTTTGCTAGCGCAATCATTTTTTTCTGCGGCGCAACGCGAGCAGAAGTGGACTTTTGGCAACGGCGGCGGCCTGGATTTTTCAAGCGGAAACCCTGTGCCTTTCAAAAGTGGTATTTATGCTAACGAAGGCTGTGCTACCGTTTGCGATACTATGGGTAACCTCCTTTTTTACTCTGAAGGTAGTGTGGTATGGGACCGCAACCACAATATTATGCAGGGTGGCACGGCACTTACGCCGATACCCAATACTTTTATGACGCCTACTTACAGCACCTCACAAGGTGTCGTTATAGTACCGATGCCGGATGACGCCGATAAATACTATGTTTTTTCGCTGGTGGCCAGTGAATGGCCCAACGATTTCGGAAAGCTGTATTACAGTGTAGTAGATATGAGTCTGAATGGCGGATCAGGTGCTGTAGTGCCGGGCAGTAAAGCCATATTTGTGGACGAAGGTATGCTGGAACGAATGACAGCGGTCGTGGGTGATGATTGTAATATATGGCTGCTTACTGCTGCCAAGACTGGCAATATCCGGGCTTATGAAATTACTGTGGCTGGTGTAAACCGGCAACCGGTTGTTTCTTCAGTGGGTATTGGCAGCGCTGGCAGGC
The DNA here is from genome assembly GCA_040392235.1 of Taibaiella helva. Taxonomy (GTDB): domain Bacteria; phylum Bacteroidota; class Bacteroidia; order Chitinophagales; family Chitinophagaceae; genus Taibaiella; species Taibaiella helvus_A. The sequence continues at coordinate 5,643 of JBEBWN010000008.1, forward strand.
CCTACGGTTGTATGAAGGTATCACCTGACAGGAAAAAACTGGCTGTTGCCCAGATGGGCACAGGAGATGGCACTGTTCTGTACGACTTCGACGCTTCCAGTGGTAAAGCTAGTAACCAGCTTATACTGACGCCGTCCGGCGGCGGAACATATGATATTTGTTTCTCGCCCGATAATTCCAAATTATATACTATCAGCAGCCTGGGCACTAACCAGGTTACCCAATTTGACCTGGCATACGGGAACAGGGATAGTATTATACAATCGGCGACTTATATTGCCGGCATTGGTTTTGCCCAGATCAAGGCGGCTGAGAACGGCCGGATCTATTTTAAAACGGCCAGCAGTACAATGGCCGAGATTAAGTATCCCAATTTAAAAGGCACAGCATGCGAAATGGCGCCATTTGGAGTCAGTTTCCCCTTTAACCCCGACCTGAGCTCCAGGCCGGGGTTGCCGAACGCAGTGCCGGATCTGAGAAGGAAAGACCTTTATACCGCTACCTCGGAAACTGTCCGGTTTAAGCTGTCTCTTTATCTCCGGGCACAGGATACCACCGGTATACGCTATACCTGGAATGACGGTGCTACGGGAGCATCAAGAACTGTACGGTCCTCCGGTACTTATTGGGTATCCTATCATATGCCTCCCTGCAGCGAACGAGTAGACACATTTTATATAGATTTTACCTGCCCGCTGCCTGCAATAGCGGTCAGGCCGAGCTGCGATAGCACCGCCAGCGGCCGGGTAAGCCTTGAAGGAGGCGATAGTGATTACCTTTACGAATGGCGCTATAAAGACAGTATATTAGCTACAGGGCCTGACCTGGACAATGCGTATCCCGGGCTGTACTCCGTAAAAATTCACTCCGGATCGGGTTGCGATACCCTGCTGTCCGTACAGGTGCCGGCCGTAATGGATAAAGTATTTTTTACTACCGATACATTAACCTGTCAGGATAATGAGATTGTGTTTCAGAACCGCAGTGGTGCCGGTTACCAGGAATTCTACTGGTCTTTCGGTGATGGAAACTTTAACCGACAGAAGGAGCCTAAGCATAGCTACAGGGCTCCGGGACTTTACCAGGTTAAACTCATTGGCCAGGGACTTTATTGCTTCGATAGCCTGACACGGCAGATCGTAGTGGATGCGCCAGTCCCCGGCTACAGCGTATTGCAGGACAAGGACAGTATTTGCCAGGGAGATGTAGTGTCGTTCCGGCCGGCCACTGACAAAACCTTAACAGAGATAGCCTGGGAAATAGGTCCGGATAAGCATTTTTTAAGCCGGCCAGGTGATGGAACCATATCCTCTGCCTTTGATGGGACAGGTTCGGTACCTGTTATTGTTGAGGCGAGGTTCAGGGTCTGTCCGCCGTTGCGTTTAAACAAAACGGTTTGGGTTCAGCCCTTACCTCCCGTAGATCTGGGACCCGACCTGGAATTGTGTTTGCAGGATCAACCCCATAGAATATATAACCGGGCTGTCCTGAACGGCAATAAGTACCGTTATCAATGGAATACGGGCCCAAATAGTCCTGAAATTGATATCAGGTCTTATGGTACTCATGAATTGATTCTGGAGGATGAGATGGGTTGCCGGGGCAGCGGACGTATCGATATACGGAAGGCTTGTGCTATAGATATTCCCAATTCCTTTTCACCCAACCGGGATGGACATAACGATTATTTCTTCCCTCGCTTTCGGGGAGGAAGCCGGCTGCTGCGTTTTGAATTACGCATTTACAACCGAAGCGGGTCATTGCTGTTTGCCACAAACGAAATTTCAGACCGGGGTTGGGACGGGCAATGGAATGCAATACCGCAACCACAAGGGGTTTATATTTACCAGTTTGTTGTAGAATGGGACAAGGGACAACGAGAGCAATACACGGGCAATCTTACGCTGATCCGCTAAAGACCGGGATTTGGTTTTAGAAGATACGGAATCGGAAAAAGTCCTGTTGCCGGAAGCAAATGAATTAAATGCCTCAAAAAAATAAGCGGGGGCCGGATGTTACCATTTTAAGTTTTATTTTCTTTTAAGCAGGATCTCCGGGAGGGATAGTTGTTGTATTTGTTTTTTAAGTCATTACATATCGTACTGCTCCTTATCAGGCGGCGGGTAATCGGATATGCGTTGAACAAATTTTCTATTTTCCTTTTGAAAAAATAAGAGATACTTGATTGTTAAATAAATATAATTACCTTTGCCTGCTTTTTAAGAGAGTGATAGAATTAAAGAATACTGATTTGACGCAACAGAACATGAATTACCAAGAAATTGTAGATAGGATAAATGATTTTTTAGCTGAAGATTTTGAAGTGGAACCATCCGCCATTACTCCGGCTGCGACGTTGAAGGAAACATTAGATCTGGATAGCCTTGATTATATTGATTTAATAGTTGCCATTGAAAGTAATTTTGGTTTTAAAGTTAAACCAGAGGATTTCCAGGCGATGCATACGATTAAAGATTTTTATGACTATGTTGCTCATCGCCTTAATGTTAATGTAACTGCCTGATATCATGTCCAAATGGGACGGTCAGTCAAAGGGTAACCGCCTTGGTTATTCGATTTTTGTCTGGTTATTGCGATGGGGCGGCGTCCGGCCCGCTTATTTCCTGTTACATTTTGTGGCGAGGTATTATGTCTGGTTTGTGCCTAAAGCGACCATGCCCCTGAAGGAGTTATATACGGAGCGTTTGCAGTTCAGTGCTGTGCAAACCCGTCAACTGGTCCGGCAGAATATTTTTTTATTTGGCCAGACCATTATAGACCGCATTGTGGTTATGAGTGGTTTAAAACACTCTTTTTCTGTCAGGCGTACGGGAGGGCATTATCTTGACGAATTGGCGGAAGGTGGTGAGGGCGGTATATTGGTAAGTGCTCATATAGGCAATTACGAACTGGCCGGTCATCTGCTCCAGCGCCTGAATTCGGTTATCAATATTGTTATGTACGACGGAGAGGCCGAGCAGATCAAGGCTTATCTCGAAAAAGTAACCGGTCCTAAAACGTTTAATATCATCTTCATTAAAGAAGATATGTCTCATATATACGAAATGTCGGCGGCATTGCGGCGTAACGAGTTGATATGCATTCATGCTGACCGGTATGTTCCCGGTAACCGCACCATTGCCCATCCCTTCTTAGGTACAGAGGCACATTTCCCCCTGGGGCCATTTATCCTGGCCAGTAAACTGCGGGCGCCTGTATGTTTTGTTTTCGCTGTAAAAGAATCTAAGCTCGAATACCATTTTTACGGTAATAAGCCCCGCAAATATGAAGGAAAAGGAACCAGCGGAGCGGAGCTGATGTTAAAAGACTACGTGCAGCTCTTGGAGGAGAAAGTAAGGCAGTACCCCGCTCAATGGTTCAATTATTTCGATTTTTGGGAAGAGCCGACCACGTAAATTTTCTCCATCCGCCGCATATTCCCCTGGCTTTTTATTATACATCGTCCGGCCCGTAAATAGGGATTGCACGGCACTTCGACATCGTTCCATGGTACCGTAACGCCTTGTCTCGGCCCCGTGATCTTGTATTACGCCCCCTTGATATCGTTTTACACTCCCGTGATATTACGCTACGTCCCCGTGGTATTATGCCATGCTCCTGTGGTATCATGTCACCCTCCCGTGGTATTATGTCACGCTCTCGTGATATCATGCTACGCTCTCGTGGTATCATGTCACGCCCCCATGGTATCATGTCACCCTCCCTTGACATCATGCCGCGCTCTCTTGACATCATGCCACGCTCCCGTGATCTCGTTTCACACCTTCATGATATCATGTCGCGTCTCCGTAGTGTCGTGTCATGCCCCAGCGATGTCCTATCGCTTTCCGGTGCCGTGATGCCGAAGTATCGTGACATAACGTCGAAGTACCGTGAAATGACGGCGAAATGCCAAGAACTGATATGGAGGCCATGGCAGGTGATAAGAAGGTACCAGAATCTTCCACCTTAGTACCGGGTGGTCACCACATAATATGGTTATAAAAAAGAGAGCTTTTCCCCATCTTGCCAGGCTATGCAAATGTACCGGATCGGGAAGGAATATCCTTCTGCCGGTAAGGGGAGATATAGGTTTCGGACACTGTTGTTACCTCGAAAGTAAAAAGGTAAAACCTATGCCGGTATTATGTGTTAGACAGACTGTATTATAAACCTGTATTGTGTCGGAAGGTGAAGCGATCTCCAGCTAACTTGGCAGTAAAAGACGAAATTGGAAAAATAAAATACACTGATGATCAATTAATTACGGATAATAAATCGGGAAAGTACATTTGCCCGACATTGGTTTGTCGAAAATCTTTCCATAAGGAAGTCATTGCTGCGGACATTAATAGCGCAATTGTAAAGTCCTTGGTAAATGAATGATCTGGGTTAGGTTTGATGAGGCCCGGAATTAATTCCTTTCCGGGATATCGGATTGTTCTGAAGAATTATCTAATTTCGGCCTGTTATTTATTGATCTCAATGAAATATATTCCCCAGGCCCCGCCTTTTGTAATGATAGATCACCTGCAGGCACATTCCGAAGAGGAAACGGTAACGGATTTTACAATAAGGGATAATCATTTATTTGTAGAAAATAATGTGTTCACTGAACCAGGCCTCATAGAAAATATGGCGCAAACCGCTGCTGCGGGTACGGGTTGGAAGGCGATGAAGGAGAGCAGTATGCCTCCGGTCGGTTTCATCGGTGCTATTAAAGATCTGAACATATATGCCCTACCTAAGGTGGGCGACACAATTATTACCAGGGTGAAAACCCTGCATCAGATCATGAATGCGTATGTAGTAGAAGGAAAGATTATGCAGGAAGATCGTGTGCTGGCTACTGCCGAGTTTAAAATTTTTCTGCAATAAACTGTTTTTAGAATTAATAACTTATGAAAATATAATTATATGAAAAAATGTTTTACGCTATGGATAGCATTGCTCGGTTTTTTTGTAGCCGGTTACGGGCAGGATGTTTTTAATGCCGGGGAGCCGGTAACCTGGTTGGGTGTGGATCTGTCGGCGCTGCAACTGGTAAAGGGCGAGGATGTTATTTCCGATGCAGAACTGCAATCGAAGTATTTTCCGGGTTGGAACGAGTTGATCCTGAAAGAGCCTAAAAAGTTTGATATTGCCAAGGCTGTTAAACGCAGTAATGTGGAGCATGATATAAATGCCATCACAGAAGTTAACAAACAAGCTAAGGGAAAATTTATCGTCAATAATTCGACGGATATTAAACCTCTTGATGATGCTACTGTAACGAAAATGGTGCAGAAGTATAATTTAAAAGGCAAAAGTGGGATAGGTCTTGTTTTTATAGTAGAATCTATGGACAAAGTAGAAAAGGAAGCTACAGTGCATGTCACTTTTATAAATATGCAGAATAAATCGGTGCTATTGAGCAAGACTATGACCGGCGAAAGCGGGGGCTTCGGATTCCGCAATTATTGGGCGGCATCTTTTTATAAGATACTTAAAGAGCTTCCTTCTGAGATGAAAAAATGGCAGAAAGGATAGCGCCCTTGCTGTCGTTTCGGTAAGGATTATTGAATAGCTTAAAAAATAATTCGGTGCTACCTGTTTATACTATCGGACACAGTGCCTTAAGCGCGATGGGAAACAATTCTATCCAGAATTTTGAATATCTCATGCGCGAGGAGGTGGCGGTCAGAATATTTAATGATACCGGCATTGCAGCCGATCCTTTCTGTGCTTCAAGGCTGCAACCATCGCAAATGCAAATGCTTGCGGCGCGGTATGGCCGTGAAGGACAACAATTAAGTCCCTTTGAGCAAATGTGTCTCTATGTTATAGAGGACGCACTGAGTGAGGTGGAGGAGGGGATACCCGAGGATGATTGCATTTTGATCTTATCCTCAACAAAAGGAAATATAGAATGGCTCGGTGTTAAAGATGACGACCGGCTTAGCCTGTACCGGTCGGCGGAAATAATAGGAAAATATTTAAAATTGAAGGAAAGGCCAATGGTCGTTTCCAACGCCTGTATATCCGGTTCGCTCGCCTTGTTGCTGGCGAAGCGCCTGTTAGAACAGGGTCGCTATAAGAATGCAATTGTGGTGGGTTGCGACCGGCTTAGCCGCTTTGTATTCAGTGGATTCCAAGCCTTTCATGCCATCTCGGCCGAGCCTTGCCGGCCGTTCGATAATGAAAGGAAGGGCATTAACCTCGGAGAAGCTGCGGCCTGCATGATTCTCTCTGTCCATCCGGACAGAGGCACTACTGTTCCGTTGGCGTGTTTAAAGGGCGGGGCCTTAAGTAATGATGCCAACCATTTATCTGCGCCGTCGCGTAGCGGGGCAGAGCTGGCCACCGCTATTAAGGGCGCCATCACCGAGGCCGGCATACCTGCCGGCGCCATAGGCATGGTATCGGCGCATGGTACGGCAACGGTTTTTAATGATGAAATGGAAGCTAAAGCTTTATACCTTACGGGTATGAACAGGGTTCCCCTGCACAGTTTAAAAAGTTATATAGGCCACACCCTGGGAGCCGCCGGTATTATAGAATCGATAGTGGCCTGCATGGCTATGGAACGAGATGTGCTACCTGCCTCTCTCGGCTACCGGAGCTCAGGCGTATCTCCGGCCGATGTGCAGGTGACCACACAAACAACTACCGGGACTTACCGCAACATTCTAAAGACAGCTTCAGGTTTCGGCGGTTGTAATGCCGCTTTGGTTTGGGGGAAAATCTAATAATGGAAAAAAATAATACGGGTAGGAAAAGGCTTGTTGTGCTTACTGGGGCGGGGATCAGCGCTGAAAGTGGTTTACGTACATTCCGGGATGGAAATGGCCTGTGGGAGGATTTTAAAGTTGAAGAAGTAGCCTCGAGACTGGCCTGGCACAGGAACCCGGAACTGGTGCTCCGCTTTTATAACCAGCGCAGGAAAGATGTGCTGCAAGCTGCTCCTAATGCCGCACATTATGGCCTAACCGCCCTGGAAGAGCAATATGATGTTCATATTATTACCCAGAATATAGATGATTTGCACGAGCGTGCAGGAAGTACCAATGTGCTGCATTTACATGGCGAAATTATGAAAATGAGAAGTGTAAATAATGAAAATCACCTATTGCCCTATGACCGGGATATTCAAAATGGCGACCTGGGAGAAGATGGTGGCCAGTTGCGTCCGCATATTGTTTGGTTTGGCGAACCGGTTCCCATGATCGAACCCGCTATGGCCCTCGTGACTACGGCGGACCTATTTGTGCTGGTAGGTTCTTCCCTGGCCGTGTATCCTGCAGCGGGACTATTGGAATATATACCAGACGAAATACCAAAATATATTATCGATAAGGTTATTCCTGCCGTATCGTATAAAAATATTATTCCTATAGAGAAGACGGCCACAGAAGGTATGGCAGAACTATGCAGGCTTTTGCTATGATATTGTTCTGCTGTTAGGAAAGATCTTCTGTCACAAACATTTCTTCCTTGATCTTAAAGGACAGCCGGTGGTAGGGTGTGTGGCCCAGTTCCCTGATTTTTCTTTTGTGAAAAGGCGTTGGATAACCCTTATTCTCTTTCCAATTATAGGCAGCGTGGCATTCATGTAACTGCTCCATATAATCATCGCGATGTGTTTTAGCCAGGATACTGGCAGCAGCTATCGAGGCGTATTTGCCGTCGCCTTTTATAATGCACTGATGACTAATACCGAAATAAGGCGCAAAACGGTTACCATCGATCAGCAGTAATTCCGGCTGGAGCTGTAATTGATCTATAGCCAGGTGCATTGCTTTAAAAGAGGCCTTCAGTATATTGATCCTATCAATTTCCAGGTTATCTACAAAGGCTACTGCCCAGGCCAATGCATTTTGTTCAATAACAGGGCGCAATAAATTGCGTTGGACTTCATTCAGTTGTTTACTGTCGTTGAGCAGCGGGTGGTGGAAATCCCGCGGCAGTATAACGGCTGCCGCCGTTACCGGACCGGCCAGGCAACCTCTACCGGCCTCATCACAGCCGGCCTCGCAAACTTCTCCATTGAAAAAGGACAATAGCATGGGGAACAAAAATAGTAAAGTACCGGGGAATAAGGACGGCTATTGGGTTATTTCTTTCGGAGCCTGGAGCACTTTGTCTATTGGCTTTAGTATTTTCCTGCTTTTTGAGGTTGGTGTGAATCTGCGGGAAACGTTTATACGGTAATTTCCGGTACGTATGGTATATGCATTGGGGTTATAGCTGCCTCTTGCCGAAACGACGCCCTGTACTACAGAGGCGCTGTATATCCACCGCCTGCTGTTATATCCAACAGCCAGACGCGTGAGGAAATTGGGCGTCAGGCTGATTTGGTCGCGGTGCTCGGCAGGAGTATGCTCCCGTACAAAATCGGCCGGAAAGTTCACCGTCAGCGAGCCGGTTGCAAACCAGTTGGTTTTATATACAAAAGTGTAGGCATAGCCACCGCCGGGGCCAATGTTGACGAATCGTAAGCGATCTACTTCAGCTTGTGGAAATACGGACTGAAGACTTCCAGGTACCATACTGCTATCACTTTTGAGCACACCATAGTAAAATTCTCCTCCGAGCAGGAAGGTGCCGGCCGACTTTGTTTGCCACTCATTCTGGATCAGGCCGGCGCGATAGGAAAAGCGGCGATGGTTGAATACATAGTAAACGGCGCTGCCCACCATGCGAATTTTGAGGTCGGGCCGGATATAATATCCTTCAAGACCCGAAATATAATTCCGTGGCGTCATATAATATCCCCGGTAGAACTGGCCAAAAAAATCAGTTACAATCTTTCTACCGTACAAATGCGCCTGCATATCCAGATACCTGGTTTTCCCACGTTCTGACCCGTCGCCGTTCAGGCCCGGGAAACCATAGGCCAGGTTCAGGGAAAAAGAACGATAAGTAGCGCCGATGCCGAGATTTAAGGTTGTATTAGGGCGATACAGGAAAGAACCTGCCTGGCTGGACCCGGGCATCCTTAGACTTGTATATTTCTGCGAAAGATAGATCCTGCCGGTAATTTCTTTATTGTACTCTTTTACAAAGCTGGTATCGGTTTCCCTTTGTCGCGCTGTTTTTTTCTTGTTCTCTTGCGCAGGGACCGGCAACCCGGGTATTAATAAAACTGCCAGCAGAAGGCAATTCAAACGGTTGTGAATCAAAATGGAATAAAGAAGCAATTACGATCATTTTTTAGAGTATGGTTCGAAATCGAGCGAAATGGAATTCATGCAAAATCGTTTATAGGTAGGTGCTGGGCCATCGTCGAAAATATGTCCCAGGTGAGAAGAGCAACGGCCGCAAAGCACTTCGATCCTGCTCATGCCATAGGACATGTCTTCTTTGTAAAGAACAGCATCTGGATAGGCTGCTTCAAAAAAACTGGGCCAGCCACAGCTGCTAGCAAATTTTGCGTCTGAATCGAACAGTTCATTGCCACAAACGGCACAGTAATAGGTGCCTTTTGCATCATAATCCCAATATGTTCCGGTAAATGCTCTTTCTGTACCCTGTTCACGTGCTACTCTGTACAGTTCGGCGGGCAGTATTTTTTTCCATTCGTCATTGCTGACATGAATCGGCGCCCTGTCTGTGCGGGAATAGTATGGATTGTTGTTCTGTTGAGAGTGCATATTGCTTTTACAATTAAATAACAATAGATTGACCATTAAAAAAAGCGATAATTTCCTGTACATGCTGTATTATTAATCTCTAAATTTGTGTTAATTCAACTCATTTTAATATGAAAGGGAAAATATCGTTAATACTTCTCGCTTGGCTCCTTATGCAGACAACAACCTTTGCTTATATAAGGTTCGCCCCGGAGGTTGGACTAAACCTGGCTTTTTTAAATGAGCAGACTAAATCAGGTGGGTTATCGCATACCCGTGTCAGTGACCTATCTCCCGGCTACCGGGTGGGCCTCCTTATTGATATTCCTCTGGGAAGCAATGTGTATCTGCAACCAAGTGTGACGTATAACTGGAATAATATCAAATTCACGAAAGAGTTGGATTTTACAACATATGGGATCAATGGGGCTGCAGAGACGGAGCGTTACCGTTTACATAATATACAGGTACCTTTTTTAATTACCTACAAATCAGGCTTCGAAAATATGGAACGCTTTTTTTGTGGCATCGGACCTTATGTAAGCATAAACATAGGTGGAAATTACAGGCTAAGGTACCCCGTAGTCGATTCCGGCGGCAGGTATAGCTTTAAAAAGGAAGCTTCGGAAGTCCAAATAGGAGAAAAAGGAAATAATAACCAGTTCAGCGCCCTGGACTATGGCCTGATGGCACAAATTGGATATGAATCAAGCGTGCGTATTTACTTCAAAGGTGTGTTCAGCTATGGACTTGCCAATATTGCTCCCCAAGGTTCAGATTTTGCCTTTAAAAGGAATTGGGGTATAGGTTTTACCCTTGGCGTACTGCTGGGCAGGGATGATTGGTAAGGATGGTAATGACCGGATAATCGGTTAATAGCCCATGGTGTTCGGTAAAAGACCGGGTTCATTGGGCCACAGGCCTTACCTTTGCACGAAAATTATAAAAGGTGGATGCCGTATTAACTAACCCTAAGAATAGAATTGTTGCTTATTGGTTGATTACAGGTGTAATCATGATCATTATTCAAACACTTTTGGGTGGTGTAACCCGTTTAAGCGGATCAGGCCTATCTATTACAGAATGGAATGTGGTAACCGGCACGCTCCCTCCGCTGAATCATGCACAATGGCTGGAAGAATTTGCAAAATACCAGCGCTCACCACAATATCTGTACCTTAATGCTGACTTCACTCTACAGGATTTCAAGTATATATTTTTTTGGGAATGGTTTCATCGTCTTTGGGCGCGTTTAATCGGTTTCGTTTTCATCATACCTTTTGTTTTTTTCCTTATCAGGGGATATTTCAGTAAACAGATGGTAGCGCCCCTGGTAGTGCTGTTTGTTATGGGGGCTTTACAGGGCGCTGTAGGTTGGATCATGGTTGCAAGCGGTTTAACGGGAGATGCCATCTATGTCAGGCCGACTAAACTGGCTATTCACTTTGTGCTGGCCATGATTCTGGCATGCTATGTGCTGTGGTTTGCCCTGGGCCTGCTCATTGCTCCGGGGCAACGGGTCCGGTCTCCACTGCTGAAAAATATATACCTTTTTATCTTTGTTGTACTACTGCTACAGCTGGTATATGGCGCCCTGATGGCCGGTAATAAGGCGGCAACGGCCGCAGCTACCTGGCCCACGATTAATGGCGATTGGATACCAGGTAAAATGGATTATTCTGCTACCGGGCATCCGCTTCTGGAAAATAAAATTACCATTCATTTCATCCACAGGGGAATAGCCTATTTGCTGGGCTTGGCTATTGTTATCGCTACCGTGCTCGGTTATAAAGAAAGAGCGGCCAGCCGGACGTTTGCACGGTTACGGTGGCACCCATTAGCGCTGGTGTTGTTGCAGGTTATATTAGGCATATTTACCGTACTGACGAGTGTTCGTATTGTGCCCAATCGCTGGGGAACTTTCGAAACCCTGGCCGAACTGCATCAACTGGTAGCCATGTTCCTGCTGATGTCGGTAGTGGCACAGCTTTATTTGTTGCAAGGTGAAAATCGGTATCCTAACTCCTGTTCCGGGGGGCATTAATTATAGTGTCCGACGGCCGGAATGCCTTCGCTGCTTATCTGTTTGTTAAACAGATATTGTTTTTACATAGAGCCCCTAACCTTAACTGGCGGTTAACAGGCACTCATTTGCCACCTCTATACCTTTGTGAGAACAAAAAATAAAAAACAACATCTGTTATGAAAAAGACGCTCCTAGCCGTTGCATTGTTAGCTTTTACCGGTGCTGGTGCTTTTGCCCAGGGCAAAAAGCTACAGCCTGCTCAAAAGAGTAGTGCTGTTTCAGCTGCTCCTAAGGCAGCAGAAACTTCTGCTCAAAGTACTGCCAATACACCAACTACTACAATTAAGTTTAAAACAGAAACGCATGACTTTGGAGCTTTACAGGAAGGAGATCCGGCAGAAGCAGAATTCGTGTTTACCAATACTGGTAACGAGCCGTTGATTATTCAAAATGTGCATCCTTCATGCGGTTGTACTACGCCTTTTTGGTCTAAAGACGCAGTAGCTCCTGGTAAAACGGGCGTGATTAAAGCTGCTTATGGTACCAAAGGCCGGGTAGGTCCTTTTAATAAAAGCATCACCGTTACTTCTACTGCAGGTAGCAATGTTATCTACATCAAGGGTAATGTAGAAAAGGCGCCAGAAGGATCTGTACCACAGAATACTTCTATGATGAAAGTAAACTAAGAATAGCAATATTCTTTTATATAGCACAACACTTACAGGCATTTTAAACTTTTGGGTTTCTGGTTTGTCTGAGGTGTTGTGTTTTTTTAATCCGGACGGATTTGCCCGGGCCGTATACCCGGCTTTCAAAAGGCTTATTTGTCCATAAACTATGTGTATCAAATGAAAAAAATTCTGACATCTTTGTTGCTGTGTACTGCTGTTGCAGGAAGTCTTTTCGCGCAGAAAGGCGCCAGGTTTGAATTCAAGGACAAAAACGACACTTACGATTTTGGAACGGTGAAGGATGGCGAGCAGGTAGTCCATATTTTCGAATTCAAAAATGTTGGCGATCAACCTTTGCAGATATTGAAGGCCGAAGCCAGCTGTGGCTGCACTACTCCCGAATTTTCGCCTAAACCCGTGTTGCCTGGTAAAACAGGTACGATAAAAGTTACCTTTAATTCGGCAGGCCGCGTAGGCCCCACGCACAAAGATATTACGATCCAGTCTAATGCCGTACAGGACGATAAGTCGAAAGAACGCTATGTATTGACCCTTAAAGGGCAAGTTGTAGCTAAATAATATAAAAAAGCCTAGCACTATCATCTAGTATGCTAAGCTTTATATAGATATGTATTTAATAAGGAGCTTTGCCGGCAAACATATTCGGCAAAGCTTTTTTTTATCGGATGTTATCCCTCACTCTGGTATTATATTTCATAAGTTATGCCCTCTACCGTAACTTCTGTATTGGGAAACAGGAGCGAGGCTTCTTCCCGGAACGGGTCCAGTTCGACATATTTAGAGGAGAAATGACCAAGGAATAATTTTTGAGCATTGGCTTTTAACGCAATCTGCGCAGCCTGTCCGGCTGTACTGTGGTATCGTTCAAAGGCTTTTTGTGTATCCGCTTGTAAATAAGTGCTTTCATGGTATATGGCATCTGCTCCGTTTATATAAGGTAGAAAGCTTTCTGTGTAAAGCGTATCGGCACAATAGGCATATTTACGGTCTGTCGGTCCCGGCTCTGTTACCCAGTCATTGTGCACCAGGAAACCGTCTCGTCTAATGTAGTCCTGGCCCTCTTTCAGCTTTTGATAAAAGGATGAAGGAATCTGGAATTCGCGGCACTTTTCCGGGATCAGCTTACGGCCACTGCTTTTGGCAGTAAAAAGGAAACCATGGCAGGGTATACGGTGCATTACCGGGAAACAGGAAACCTGGTAATGCGGCGCATCTATCAGGATCCCGGCGGCATCGTGTTCAATAGCCCGGAATATTATCTCATAAGGCAATTCAATAAAAGCTGCGCTCAAATGGAGGTTGATAATTTCTTCCAGCAGGGGAGGCCCGAAAAGGTAAAGTGGCTGAGCCCTGCCTAATAATCCCATACTGGTAATCAGACCGATCAGGCCAAAATAATGATCGCCATGAAGATGACTGATAAATATATAATTGATCCTTCGTCTTTTGATATTATACTGCTGTATTTGCAATTGGGTGCCTTCACCACAGTCAACCAGGAAAAGTTGCTCTCTTATTTCCACTATTTGAGCTGATGGGTGCCGGCCATGTGCTGGAATGGCAGAGTTATTACCTAAAATGGTCAGTTTTATCATGATTCTCCTAAAAGATCACGTTCTAAAAGTTCCATGCTAATTATATCCACAGCTTCGATTAAGGTCGGCGCCAGGTTAAGGCTCAGGTGATATTGCCCTTTTTTCATGGTTTGGTTAATGGATTCATCGGAAACTATAAATACCAGTGAGTACTCGTTGTTATAAATATTGTTATGCAAATCCAGAAGTACATCGCCTGCCGCCATGTCCATGCTTGTCAGGTTTTGCAGATTGATTACGAAATTATGACTGCCCAGCGCCTTCAGCTCCTCCACCTTTTGTCTTATTACCTCTGCCATATTAACACTCAAATCACCCGAACCCGGCGTAATAACAGTGTAAGTAGGTTTGGTATCAATTTTGAATTCCATTTTGATATTATTTAATAGTATTGACTCCTATTCAACAAAAAGGTTCAAATGTAAAATAAAAATACCGAAATCGAGAGATACAATATTGCCTACTTTTATTAGTCTGTAAGCAACAAGGAAGTTGCCATTTTTATCTAACTTAGCATCTAAATAAATTAACCAGTTTGCTCTTGAAATAAAAACTTTTGTTCTTTACGATATAATGACGGAAATTTAGGACAATATCTTGGTAAGATTTCGCATAGCCGATATAATTTCGTGATCATTTTAATAGCAAACAATAATCTGAATATCCCATATGGATTCTAATTTCTCACCGAAAGTAAAAGAAGTCATTTCCTATAGCCGGGAAGAGGCGCTGCGCCTTGGAAATGATTTTATAGGAACGGAACATTTATTATTAGGTCTCATTCGCGAAGGGGAGAGTATAGCAATACGCATATTGCAATCCTTTAAAATTAATCTATTCGACCTGCGTAAAGAAGTGGAAGTCGTGATCAAGGATAAGAACGATCGCCATTCCACGCAGCTCAATAGTTTACCCCTGACGAGACAGGCTGAAAAGGTAATTCGCATTACTGTTCTGGAAGCAAAAACTTTGAAGAGCCGTTCCGTTGAATCAGAGCATCTCATGTTGTCTATCCTGAAAAATAAGGAGAACCCGGCAGCCCAGATACTGAATCAATACGACGTAGACTATGAACGGTTTAAAAATGAGCTGAGTATTCTGCAGGGCGAGGGCCCCAGCTCAGAATACGCAGGCAATGACCCCGGATCTGAGGAGTTTGATGATGAAGAACGCCGCCAGTTCCAGCAACGCCAAAGACAAGGCGGTTCTACAGCCGGTAATGTAAAGTCGAAAACACCGGTTTTGGATAATTTTGGCCGCGACATTACCCGTATGGCAGAATTGGGTAACCTGGACCCTATCGTAGGCAGGGAGCAGGAAATCGAAAGGGTGTCCCAGATCCTTTCTCGTCGTAAGAAAAACAACCCGATCCTTATCGGGGAACCGGGAGTAGGTAAAACGGCAATAGTGGAAGGCCTGGCATTACGCATTGTTCAACGCAAGGTATCCCGTATCCTGTTCGATAAAAGAGTGATCAGCCTGGACCTGGCAGCCCTGGTAGCAGGCACAAAATACCGCGGCCAGTTCGAAGAGCGGATGAAGGCTATTATGAATGAACTGGAAAAAAACAGGGATGTCATTTTATTTATAGATGAGATCCACACCATTGTCGGCGCGGGCGGTGCTTCTGGCTCCCTTGACGCTTCCAATATATTCAAGCCGGCTTTGTCCAGGGGCGAATTGCAATGTATAGGTGCATCCACGCTGGATGAGTACAGGATGTACATTGAAAAAGATGGTGCACTGGACCGCCGTTTCCAGAAAGTACTGGTCGATCCGCCTAGTGTGGAAGAAACCATTACTATCCTGAACAACATACGTCCTAAATACGAAGAGTTCCATAATGTAACTTATGACAAGGAAGCGGTTGAAGCTTGTGTAAAGCTCAGCGACCGTTATATGACAGATCGCCTGTTGCCCGACAAGGCAATAGATGTTATGGACGAAGTGGGCGCTCGTGTGCACTTGAAAAATATCAATGTTCCGAAGAATATCCTGGACCTGGAGAAAAAGATCGAAGATATTAAACTGGAAAAGAATAAAGTGGTGAAAAGCCAGCGCTTTGAAGAAGCGGCTTCGCTTCGTGATAAAGAAAAGAGACTGGGTGAAGAACTGGAAAAAGCCAAAAGCGAATGGGAAGAAGAGGTGAAACATAAGCGCTATCCTATCCATGACGAAGACATTGCAGAAGTTGTCAGCATGATGACGGGCATACCCGTAATGCGTATGGTTGAGGCAGAAAGTGAGAAATTGCGTCGCATGGGTGAAGACCTGAAAACTATGGTTGTAGGCCAGGACGATGCTATTGCTAAAGTGGTTAAAGCCATACAAAGGAACAGGGTAGGGCTTAAAGATCCTAAAAAACCTATCGGCTCTTTCATATTCCTTGGACCGACAGGAGTAGGTAAAACTGAACTGACAAAAGCGCTGGCCAGATACCTGTTTGACAGCGAGGATGCCCTGATTCGCATCGACATGAGTGAGTACATGGAGAAGTTCTCGCTGAGTCGTCTTATAGGAGCGCCTCCGGGTTATGTTGGTTACGAAGAAGGAGGTCAGCTAACCGAAAAAGTTCGCCGCAAGCCTTATTCTGTAATCCTGCTGGACGAAATTGAAAAGGCGCACCCCGATATATTCAATATCCTTCTGCAAGTTCTGGATGATGGACAGTTGACTGATGGTCTGGGCCGTAAAGTCGACTTCAAAAATTCCATTATCATTATGACCTCTAATATAGGGGCCAGGCAATTAAAGGATTTCGGAGATGGCGTAGGTTTTGCCACAGCCGCCAAAATTTCGAACGAAGAGGAGAATAACCGTGCAGTAATCGAACGCGCACTGAAGCGTACTTTCAGTCCGGAATTCCTGAATCGTCTGGATGACGTTATCATATTTAATACGCTTGCAGAAGATCATATCAACCTTATCGTAGATATTATAATGAAGGATGTATTGCGGCGTTTGAACACCCTGGGGTTCTCATTAGAACTTACCGAAGGCGCGCGCAAGTTTATCGTTGAAAAAGGATACGATGTGCAATTCGGAGCGCGGCCACTGCATAGGGCTATTCAGAAATACCTTGAAGATCCTTTGGCTGAAGAGATATTGAACCACAATATCAAGGAAGGCGACAAAGCTATAGCCGATTACGATAGCAAACAGGATAAGATTGTCTTTAGCTTATCCAAAGGAAAAGACAAAAAGGAGAAGACAGAATCTAAAGATTAGTGTCCAGTAAGACATAACCTGCTGCCTCGGCAACTCTTAATTTGGTAGTTGTAGCTTTTGGGTTTTGCCTATTTACTTTTAACCTGGCACTAGTTTGTCTTACAGTACATACAAAGGGGCTATCCATATTTTTGGATAGCCCCTTTGTATTCAGTGGCCTGATGAAGGCCGCCATTGGGCGTTTATACGATTTCTCACAGGCTTCATTTACCCTTTTTAAAACATATTGTCTCTTGTACCCGCTTATTGCGAGGTAGGAAGCAATCTATAAGAGATGACTGTCTTGTCCTATCCTGTATTGGAATGCGCTCTTCAGCTATATAACGTAACGGTAAGCCGGGTAACAAAAAGGCATTCTCAGCAGAAGAACGATGTCTATGTTAGGTTAACGGTGAAAAGACAAAATCTTCAAGTTGCAATAATTTGATTTTCAATTACCTATGGATAATAACACCCTGCACATAATAGAATATCGGGGATTAATTATCCCGCCATTCTTTATATTGCGTAATCAATCCATTTGTTGAAGCATCATGGGAGGTTACCCTTCCCTGGTTTTCCAGCTCCGGGATGATACGGTTCGCCAGTTGCTTTCCTAGTTCTACGCCCCATTGGTCGAAGCTAAAAATGTTCCATATTACACCTTGCACAAAGGTTTTGTGCTCATACAGGGCAATTAGGCTGCCCAGAGTGTAGGGTGTTACTTTTTTCAGTAGGATCGTGTTGCTGGGTCTGTTGCCGGTACATACTTTGAAGGGGAGAACCTTTTTTATTTCTTCTGCATTGAGGCCCGCCTTTACCAGTTCGTCATTGATCTCTTCACTACTTTTTCCATTCATGAGCGCTTCCGTCTGGGCAAAGAAGTTAGCCAGTAATAAAGTATGATGTTGGCCCACCGGATTGTGGGATTGTGCGGGTGCTATAAAGTCGCAGGGTATCAGGTGCGTGCCCTGGTGTAGTAGTTGAAAAAACGCATGCTGGCCGTTTGTTCCCGGCTCGCCCCATACTACAGGGCCGGTGGCGTAATCCAGGCGATCGCCATTGGTCGAGACCGACTTGCCATTGCTTTCCATATCGCATTGTTGCAGGTAAGCGGCAAACCGATGCAGGTATTGATCGTAAGGAAGAATAGCATGTGTATGAGCATTGTGAAAATTGTTATACCATACACCCAGTAATGCCATAACTACGGGGATATTATGCCGGTAGGCTGCTGTCCGGAAATGCTCATCCATCGCGTGGGCTCCCTTTAGCAAAGATGCAAAATGAGTATAGCCAATAGACAGGCAGATGGACAAACCTATTGCGCTCCATAAAGAATAGCGTCCACCTACCCAATCCCAGAACACAAACATATTTTCCTCATTAATGCCAAATTGCTTTACTTCAGTCTTGTTGGTAGATATGGCAGCAAAATGTAAAGCTATGTGCTCTTCTCCGGCTCCGGAGTCCAGCAACCATGATTTAGCTGTAACGGCATTAGCCATTGTTTCCTGTGTTGTAAAGGTCTTGGAAGCAATAATGAATAAAGTTGTTTCCGGATCAGCCTTCTTTAATGCTTCTGCTATATGCGTGCCATCTACATTAGATACGAAACAGATATCAAGATGATTCTTGTAAGCTTTCAACGCTTCCGTAACCATTACCGGACCCAGGTCCGACCCGCCGATACCGATATGGATGACGGTAGTTATGGCTTTGCCGGTATATCCTTTCCAATCGCCAGAGATAACGCGTTCAGAAAATGTTTTCATCTGACGGAGCACGTTGTGTACATCCTCTACTATATTGCGCCCATTCAGCCAAAGCGGTTCTGTTTCCGGCCTGCGCAGGGCTGTGTGCAATACGGGCCTGTTCTCTGTAATATTGATCTTTTCGCCGGTGAACAGGGCTTCGATAGCCTCAGGTAAATTACATTCCAGAGCCAGTTGCTCCAGCAAAGACATGGTCTTTTCGGTAATTCTGTTTTTTGAATAATCCAACAAGATATCTTCAAAACGAAGAGAGAAGCGGTTGAACCGGTCAGGCGATTCCTGGAATAACCGGTCTATCCGTAAAGAGGCTATTTCATGGTAATGCTCCAGTATATATTGATAAGTATTGGTTTGATCTAAATCAGGCTTTCTCATATTCAAATGGGTTATATCGCAGATGCTTTAAGATCAGGCACCCCGACATAGGTCACGTTTTGTAACAACAACAAAATTACAGGAACAATTTTACAAATAAGAGAGGGTAGACTGGCATTAAAAAAAAGAAAGCCGGCCTGAGAACAGGCCAGCCCCTATAAACCCTATCACCATGAAAGTACAAAGATAGGTTGATCCCTATTACACACCAAATTTTTCACAGGATTTTTATAAAAAGAACAAAAGAGCAATAAAAGATTGTTTATCGCTTTATTGAACGATCCGCCCGGTACTTTGTTTCGTTAATAAATAATCCAGAGAATGATGACAAATCGTATAGCTTTTACAGCCCTGCATACAGAAGAAGAACCTTTGTTATTGGGCAATGTATGGGACGCACATACAGCAAAACTTGCCGAAAATGCCGGCTTCAAAGCCTTGGGCTCCTCCAGCCATGCTATAGCTAATGTACTGGGTTACGAGGACGGAGAGCAGATCAGCTTTGAAGAACTGCTTTTTATGATCAAAAGGATTGTTGCTGTTGCCAGCGTACCGGTTTCTGTCGATTTTGAGTCCGGCTACTCCGACGACCCCCGGCAGGTGGCGCAATATGTAAAGCAATTGTCGGATATGGGTATTGCCGGTATTAACCTGGAAGATAGCGTAGTTAAAGATGGGAAGCGTGTGTTGGGCGATCCTGCACTACTGGCCGAAAAAATCCGGGCTATTCAATCTGCAACCGATATATTTATTAATGCACGTACCGATACCTTCACTACCAAACATCCTGAGGCTTTAGAGGAGTCTATTACCCGGTCAATGATTTATGAGGAAGCCGGAGCAAACGGCATATTCGTTCCTTTATTGGAAAGCGCTTCAGACATCTCGATCTTTACACAACGCGTCCGTTTGCCGCTGAATGTTTTTATTACGCCAGCGTTGCCCGCTTATGCCGATTTGCAACGCCTTGGTGTTAAACGCATCAGTCATGGCGCAAAATACTATGAACGGCTGATGAACGAGGCAGCAGAAGGTCTGTCCAGGTTTTACAATGGTCGTTCGTATCCCATCATTCTGGGATAGCCTGATGGATGGAGATGCTCCATGTCCCAAGCACGTTAATCTTTACCGGCATTTTACTTTACCATATCGCTTCTGCGCGTTGCGGAATGCGCTTATCCATTTGTAGAATATTTCTGTTAAAATACTTTTAATTACAAATTAATTGTATATTGTGGAAGCATGAGTTTATTTTAACAGCGTCTAGCAGATAGAAAATTTCGGACGAATAGCATACAGATGACAGATTTATAGAGAACCAGGCAATACACAGATAGTAAAGACGCACATAAATCGAGCTCCGGTTTTTTATAGGAGCATTTATTTCTTACTAAAGTGAAAAGCATTTTATGAGATCCGTTCTGTCTGTTCTTTTCGGGGTATCGCTGGTTTCTTTTGCCTGCTCCGCTTTTAGCCAGGATTACGATGCGGCTGCAAACCCTGCCATCCTGCGTTCACAATCCCTCTTTAATCGGAATTTCACCTCTTTTTCTACCACAGCTCCCGCCCCGTTGCCGGATCATGAAATTCTCGTCATGAATAAAGGTTATGAGAACCATCCAGAACTGGGGCTTGTCGAGGAGGCTCCCTGCGCGGATTGTTACGAACTATTGGACAAACGGAGCGCTACGGGCCGGACTTATGCCCGTAAGGGTACTATGGGGCGTCATATTTTCCTAATGAATGCTACAGCGCCCATGCACTACCCCGACGGAAAGGGAAACTGGCTGACCCTTCCGCAAAAATTAAAGCCAATAGAAGAAGGAATTTACAGTATACCTTCGCCTTATACTCCTGTTGTAGTCCA
>JBEBWN010000009.1:0-26064 GCA_040392235.1 Taibaiella helva
TAATTATAGTAGCCAATACATAATATCCTTTGGACAGTTGCCTTTTAATCTTTTTTAGGGTGTCCTGATGCAATCCTAATTTTTTTCGGGCAGCTCATTTGCCTGCCGGGCACCGAAATTAAAATATCTCCTGAAGATAAAAGCCATTAAGGCGCCCAACAAGGAACCCAGCAAGGCCCCGCCAGTCACATCACCCGGATAGTGCACCCCAACATATACCTGGGCATAACATATAAGCGCGGCCCAGACGAAAAAAAGATAACGCCAACGCTTCAGGTAAGGCCCGAGGGTACAAACAATATACGCCGCAATTCCAAAATGGTTAACGGCATGTGAAGAAGTAAAACTGCCGCTGGTAGGGCAGTGTTCTAAGAGCAGGCGCATATGGCCGGACAATAAAATTTCACTACAGGGCCTCGTACGCCCGAAAAAAGGTTTTAACAGGCTACTGCTAAACTGATCGGTAATAACTACCGTGAGGCCAGCAAGGATAATGAAAGGTAAGGCCTTCCATTTGAATTTATAGATGACATAACCTATTAGGAATGCGTATAGAGGATACCAGGTACGCTGGTCCCTGACCAGGGGCATCAACGCATCCAGAAAGCCGGAGGTCCATTCTGAATTAATCTTTTGAAAGAGAGCGATATCCCATCCCTTCAATTTTGCCGGTATGGCCAGGCCCTGTACAGTCGTTTCCGAATGCAACATAGCGGCGAAGATACGATTGTGTCGGGCGAAAGAGTATTTTTGCAACAATTTTTAATGAAAAAACAAAGGTTTGAAAAAATTGATCATATCTAAGGCCATACAATGGCTGGCGCTTACAGCAGTATTCCTTATTATATTAATGTCCTTATCCCGTTTGGTTTTTTTCAGGGTGTTTCCACCGCCAACGAGCCATGCGGGTTTTTCCCTGTCAGACGTGTTATTGATGGGCTTCCGTTTCGATGCCCGGGTAGTAGCCGTGACCTGCCTTATTATATGGCTACCCGGCTTAATTCCCTCTCTTCATCCTTTTACTTCCCGCGCCGGTAAAAGGCTTGCGATGACTTTATGGGTTCTTTTCCTGCTTGTAGCGGGTATATTCTATGCTGTAGATTTTGCCAACTTTGCCTACCTGAACGAAAGGCTGAATGCCGGCCTTCTCAATTATATGGCCGACGCGCAAACATCTGCTCAAATGGTTTGGGAAACTTACCCGGTAGTAAAAATTATAATAGGCCTCCTGGTCCTATGCTTTTCCGGCACTGCTTTTATCAACTGGTTATACCGCAGCATTGCTATAAAAGAGCGTATTGTACCAAAACCGGCTCGGATCACTTCAGGAGTGGCTTTTTTCCTTATTTTGACTCTGATGATCTTTGGCAGGCTAGGGCAATATCCGCTAAGATGGAGCGATGCCTTTATACTAGGCAACGATTACGCATCGAATGTTGCGCTGAATCCATTCCAGTCTTTCTTTAGCTCCCTGAAGTTCAGAAATTCTACTTATGACATCTCAAAAGTAAAAAAGGCCTATCCCGTCATGACCGAATATCTAGGTATAAGTCATCCGGATACAACTACTTTAAATTTTACCCGGTCGGTCGCCCCGGATTCAACGGGCAGGGAGGCGCTCAATGTAATAGTGGTCATATGCGAGTCTTTTAGCATGTATAAAAGTTCCATGTCCGGTAACCCTTTGAATACGACACCTTATTTTGCAGAACTCTGCCGCGAAGGTGTTTTTTTCGATCGCTGCTTCACGCCCAGTTACGGGACAGCCCGGGGGGTATGGACTACTGTTACCGGCACACCTGATGTTGCTCTTACTAAAACCTCCAGCCGTAATCCCAATGCGGTTAACCAGCACACTATCATTAACGATTTTAAGGCACACGAAAAATTTTACTTTATAGGAGGCAGTTTGAGTTGGGCAAATATCAGGGGAATATTGACTAATAATATCCAGGGATTGCAATTATATGAACAAGACGATTACGAAGCCGTAAAAGTTGATGTCTGGGGTATAAGTGATAAAAACCTGCTTTTGTCTGCCAATAAAATCTTATCCCGGCAAAAGAAACCCTTCGTTGCCGTTATTCAAACGGCAGATAACCACAGACCCTATACTATTCCAGAAGAAGACAAGGCAGAATTCAAACTAGCTCATACACCGATGGATAGCCTTAAACGTTACGGTTTCGAATCGATAGACGAGCTGAACGCCTTCCGGTACACGGATTATTGTTTCCGGAAATTTATGGAGGCCGCCCGCCGGGAGCCTTATTTTAATAATACCGTATTTGTTTTTGTTGGCGATCATGGTATCGGGGGCGATGCCCAGCAACTTTATCCAGCTGCCTGGAGCCAGGAACTTAGCAGCCAGCATGTACCCTTACTCTTTTATGCACCAGCACTGCTACGTCCGCAAGCTTACCATTTTAATGTGTCGCAATCTGATGTTTTATCCACTGTGGCCGGCATTTGTAAGATACCCTATACCAATACAACCCTGGGACGCGATATCTTAAGCCCTTTTATACAACAGAACCCGGAGGTTCAAGCGGCATTTATATATAACCCGGACAAAAGAAGGATCGGTGTGGTGAAAGGGAATTATTTTTATAGTTGCGGTATAGATGGAAAACTGAGTGAACAGATGTATAGCACAATTGATAACAGGGCCGCTCCGGGGAATGATTCTCTACGCCGGGCTTATAGCCAGCTTACGGAAGCCTGGTACGAAACGGCACGTTATTTATTACTGAATAACAAGGGTAAGTAATGATATTAATACAACAGGGAGGGACATTAAAAATGGTACGTTTTTAAAAGAAAATTGTCCAACTGTCCAAAGAAAAGTTCTGTAAACAAACAAATACCCTATTGGGCAATTTGCTATTCAACCGGTTCAGATAGTAAAACACTTGTAGTAAAAAGGCGGGCAGACAAGAGTCATCTTACTACAGCAACAATATCAGGCAAACAATATTATACAAATTAAAAAAATAGGTTTGTCCCTATTTTAAACGAGAATGTTGTACCCGGCCCTTCGGTCGGTAGGGCGGTGGTTGCCGCCTCGAGAAGGATAGGGTAGGACGGCTATTGAAAATATAAATTACAATACATTATCACCACCTTAAAACCAATGTATTATACTTCAAACCGCAATTCCTTATTGATTTGCTAATAGGCAGCTATTGCAAGCGCAATACTTTTTTAAGGCTTAACTTTGCAGCCAAATAAAATCACTTAGCAGTGAAGAAGGCCAGTATTCTCATCCTGATATTAATTGCAGCAGCCATTGCTGTAATTGTCTCTACCTTCGGGCAATTTAGTACGTATGAAACGTTTGCGTCCGCATCGGAAAAGCAGGGCACTGTTTTTCACGTCGTAGGTTTCCTAGACACGGTAGCAGGGCAGCAGCAGTATGACCCCGTTAAGGACCCCAATTATTTTACTTTTTTTGCCAAGGACAAAAAAGGCATCACACAGAAGGTTATTTTTAATGGCGCCAAACCCCAGGATTTTGAGCGATCGGAACAGCTGGTGATGAAGGGCTATATGAAGGATGGTACATTCCATTGTTCGCAAATTCAAATGAAATGTCCTTCCAAATACGAAAATGACCAGATTGTCGTGGCACAGCCGACGGCAAAAAGTTAAGATACTATTTTCTGCGGCGTGCAAAAAGCACGCCGTTGTTTTAATACCACAATCCTTCAATTTTTTTCAACTTGGATCAGCAGAATTTTATAGGCGAGCATTTACTGCCCGGGCAGTTGGGTTATTTATCTGTAGTATTATCTTTTGTAACAGCATTGTTTTCTGCCTACGCATACTACCGGGCAAGTCTGAATGAAAATACCGTCCTCAATGACCCATGGAAAAAGCTGGCCCGGTGGGGCTTTGGTTTGCATGCCATTGCGGTGGCCGGAATTTTCATTGCCCTCTATTATATTATTTCTCATCACCTGTTCGAATATCATTATGCCTGGAAACATTCGTCCCGTGGTTTAAAAGTCAAATACCTGCTGTCTTGTTTTTGGGAAGGTTCGGAAGGTAGCTTCCTGCTTTGGATGATCTGGCATGCTGTACTAGGCCTGATCCTGATGAGAACGGGAAAAATCTGGGAAAACCGGGTAATGGCTATTTTAACCCTTGTTCAGGCTATATTAGGCACAATGCTGTTGGGCATACATCTGGGTAACGATATTAATATAGGCAGCAATCCCTTTGTATTATTGCGGAATAAGATGGCCGATGCACCCGTCTTTTCACAACCCAATTACCTCGAATTTATAAAAGATGGCAATGGATTGAATATCTTATTGCAAAACTATTGGATGGTGATACATCCGCCGGTTCTGTTCCTCGGCTTTGCACTTACTTTAGTGCCCTTTGCCTACTCTATTGCCGCTTTGTGGAAAGGCGAGTACAAATCCTGGATTAAACCGGCCTTGCAATGGTCCCTGATAAGCGGTGGCATTTTAGGCATGGGCATCATGATGGGTGGCGCCTGGGCCTATGAATCATTGAATTTCGGGGGCTACTGGGCCTGGGATCCTGTCGAAAATGCCTCGTTAGTACCCTGGCTTACTCTTATTGCCGGCCTGCATACCCTGGTTATTTACAAAAGCACCGGGCGTTCGCTGAAAGTCACCCTGATATTTTTTATACTAACCTATTTGCTCATCTGGTATTCCACATTTTTAACGCGTACTGGCATTCTTGGCGAGACTTCCGTACATGCCTTTACCGGTGAAGATGGCAGTTTATTCTGGCATTTGCTGATAACGATCGGCATGTATCTGGCTATCAGCACATATGCACTGGTGCGCAACTGGAAAAAAATGCCGCGTGTAGCAGGCGAAGAAGAGACCAATACACGGGAATTCTGGATGTTGATTGGTTCCGTATTCTTACTTATCGGGGCATTGCAGATTATCCTGACAACCTCTATGCCGGTTTGGTCGCCTTTGTACAAGCTCATTACCGGTACGGATATTGCACCGGCGCCGGATCCTGTCCGTTTTTATAACGACATACAAGTATGGGTCGCCGTATTCGTCAGCATTTTAACGGCAAGCATACAATTCCTTAAATACAAAAAAACCGGTATGAAAGCCGTGTGGAGCATATGGATCGTTTTATCGTTGATCTCTCTCGCACTGGCAGCGGCCCTGGTTTGGGGACAGAAAATCGAACATAAACAATATATGGTGTTTACCTTCGCTATCTTCTTTACCCTGGTCGGCAACTTGTATTACCTGATCACTACACAGAAGCTGAAGTTGATGAAGGCCGGTGGTTCTATTACACATATCGGTTTCGGGCTGATGTTATTGGGCATACTACTTTCCGGTTATAAAAAGCAGGTAATATCGATCGACAGGACCAATGCCATGCAAAACTGGGATTTCGGTAAGGAAACATTCGAGGAGAATTTTAAAGAGAGCCGTGAAAATGTGCTGATTTTCCGGAACACCACTTTACCTATGGGCCCTTATATGGTTACTTACCTGGGTGACTCAACGATTAACAGCGATCCGCCTTTAACCTATTATAAGGTGAAGTACGAACGCATGGACCGGGAAACGGGCGATATCAAAGAGACGTTTTACCTGCACCCGGAAGTATATATTAACCCTAAAGGCCAGGACGGCCTTAGTCCCAACCCAGATTTCCGCAGCTATTGGTCGCACGACGTATTTACCTACATTACCTCTATCAGTAAGCCTGGCAGTGAGACGGATACCAGCGAATTCAGGCCTTATACCGTCAAAAAAGGGGATAGTATCTTCCTGGCCAGTGGCTACCTCGTGTTCGAGGGCTTAAGCAGTAATGTCACTAATAAAAATTACCGTAAAGGAAAAAAAGAGGAAGTAGCTGTTGAAGCCCAGATGACCGCTTACTCTATGAGCGGTAAATTGGGACAGCTCAATCCTGTCTATGCCATAGACGGAAATGATGTAGTTACTATTCCGGATACAATGCGCGATTTAGGTATCAGCATTATGGTCAATAAAATTATACCCGAGCAGGATGCTGTAGAAATGGGTATACGCCAGCGGGCACAACAGGACGACTGGATTGTTATGAAGGCCATTGTCTTCCCATATATCCGCATCCTTTGGACCGGAATCATTGTAATGTGCCTCGGCTTTTTCGTTAGCTGGTGGTCACGTAGAAAATAAATTTTATTATTGCATCAATATTCTATAAAGCTATTTTGAATTTCAGATTTGAATTTCAGAATAGCTTTATTTTTTTAAGAAGGAAGGTACTTCTCTGTTTTAAGATCTGTAAAATCATATTTTAGTAAAATGAAGATTGATATCCATACGCACATCATGCCCGAACGCATACCCAATTGGTTCCAGAAGTTTGGCTACGGCGACTTTATAACGCTGGAACACCATAAACCCTGTTGTGCCCGTATGATAAAGGGTGACAAGGTTTTCCGGGAAATAGAGCACAATTGTTGGGACGCATCCATACGGCTGAAAGAAATGGACGAAACGCAGGTAGGAATTCAGGTACTATCTACCATTCCGGTACTGTTCAATTATTGGGCAAAACCGGAGCATGCCCTGGAGAGTGCGCGCTTTTTTAACGACCATATAGCAGAAGCCGTTACACGTTACCCGGATCGCTTCATCGGTTTAGGTACGGTGCCTATGCAGGATGTTGATATTGCCGTCCGGGAACTGGAGCGATGCGTGCAGGAATTAAAAATGCCAGGACTGGAAATAGGGTCGAACATTAACGGCAAAAACCTGAGCGATCCTTATTTTAATCCGCTTTGGGAGGCGGCTGAAGCCATGGGGGCCTGCATATTTGTGCATCCCTGGGAAATGATGGGAGAGCAGGATATGCAAAAGTATTGGCTACCCTGGCTGGTGGGTATGCCCGGCGAAACTTCACGCGCCATTTGTTCCCTGATCTTCGGTGGCGTTTTTGAACGATTTCCCAGATTGCGCGTGGCATTTGCCCACGGGGGAGGAAGTTTTCCGTCTACCATAGGCCGCATAGAACATGGCTTTAATGTTCGCCCCGACCTTGTCGCAATAGATAATGCGGTAAATCCCCGCGAGTATATTGGTAAATTCTGGATAGATTCCTTAGTACATGATCCTAAAGCGCTGGATTTTATTATAGACATTATGGGCGCCGATCATATTTGCCTGGGCAGCGACTATCCTTTCCCGCTCGGAGAGCATCATCCCGGCAAACTGATCGAGGATCATATACAAAATGCCGCACTACGCGATAAATTGTTGTTTCAAAATGCGCGGAACTGGCTAGGTGTATAGTGAGTAGCCTTATCGGCAAAAAATTAAATATGAGGTTTGTTACAATGCAGAAGGAAAGACCGGTTTGGCCAGCGGCTTTCCTTTTGCATTGTATAAAGTCTTGGTTACTTATCCGCAACAAATCCCTTTCATACTGTTCATCTGCTATCATAAACGTTATAGCGTAACCACTATAACCAAGATCCGCCGGCACCCGGATCTCGTTGCTTAGGGGAATATATCCGCTGGTACACCCCCTCTGCCTAAAACCACAGAGAAATCTGTTAAAATTTTTCCACTAATGGAAGGAAATAGAAAAAACTAATCATTGCTCCAGGAGAAACTCGATGACCCGTGGGAAGAAATAATGTTCCAATTGATGGATTTTTTCTGCCAAATGTTCGGCGCTATCTGATTCGTTCACTTTACAACGCGCCTGGACAATGATATCACCCTCGTCGTAATGTTCATTGACATAATGTATAGTGATACCCGATTCTTTTTCGGCGGCTGCAATAACTGCTTGGTGCACATAACTGCCATACATTCCCTTTCCGCCATATTTCGGCAACAAAGCTGGATGTATATTGACTATTTTGCCGGCAAATGCCTGTACTACCCCGTCGGGTATTTTCCAAAGAAAACCGGCCAGTACAATCAATGAAGGGCGGTATGCTTTTAACTCTTCCACAAAGCTGCCTTCACGAAACCGGGCGCGGTCGAGTATAAGTGTTGGAATATTATTCTTTTTTGCTATATCCAGAACTCCTGCCTGTGGGTTATTACAAACAATAAGCGCCGGTTGGGCTTTCTGTGTGGCGGAAAAGAACTCAATAATGGCCTGGACATTAGATCCCCTGCCCGAAGCAAAAAGTATAAGTTGGTGCATATGTATGTAAAACCAGTAATATACCGGCTATTATTTTTCTGCAAATTTATTCTTTCGCTCCAAATTTCGCATGTTTGTCAATTTTTATGCCCTTTTAAATTTTTATCTTTGCAAGAGATGAAATTTACATTGATTCTCACTTTATTGTCCTTATTATGGAATTCTGTATTCTGTAAAATACCCTGTGTTCCTAAGGCCGATAAAGAAATCGGAATTTCCTCTTTTGGGCTTATAAAGCAGCAGGCCTTTTTTTTTACCAAAAAGAAAGCTACTCCTTATTTTAAAAAAGAGTCCAAAGTCATCCGGCAAACGACATATTCACAGCATGTCAGTCAACCGGACGCCTCCTGCCGCTATGTTTTCTTAGCGCAGGCCATAGACACCGGATCTCTTGCCGGAGATCAGTATTTTCGACATCAGTGCAACGGCGTTGCTTACGGCCTTATTGCCAAAATGTTATTTCCGGTACATTACCATTGGTGAGGACAGCTAGATGGTTCTTTCCGGTCCATGTACACATCTGTAACGATTTGCCTGGTTTAAGTATGTAGCTTTTGCACTATTCTTTTTAATAAGTGGTTTATTAAAGCTATGTATATTCTTCATCCTGTTTAACAATATGCAACCTATATATGGAGCATCATCTTCCTCATCTTATCAGTGACCTGGCGTTAATATTAGGAGCGGCAGCTTTAACCACTATTATATTTAAGAAATTAAAGCAACCACTAGTTTTAGGTTATATTATTGCCGGTTTGCTGGTAGGACCGCAAATTAATCTGATACCCACAGTAAGCGATCAGGCCAGTATTAAAACCTGGGCGGAAATAGGCGTTATCTTTCTCCTGTTCAGCCTGGGTTTAGAGTTTAGTTTTAAAAAACTGGTGCGGGTTGGGGGGGCCGCTTCCATAACCGCATTAGTAGAAATTGTCTTTATTGTAATAGCCGGATATTTTACCGGCAAGCTGATGGGGTGGAATACAATAGACTGTATTTTCCTGGGCGGCATGTTAGCGAGTTCATCCACAACCATTATCATACGCGCTTTTGATGAATTGGGTGTAAAAACACAACATTATGCGCGCATCGTCTTTGGCGTGCTGATAGTTGAAGATATTGTTGTGATCCTGATCCTGGTACTATTACCTACTATCGCAATCAGCCAGAATTTTCATGGATCAGAACTAGCTTTTACGGTTGTCAAACTGCTTTTTTTCCTGGCTTTATGGTTTATTGCCGGCATTTTCCTCATTCCCACATTCCTTAAAAGAGCAAAGAAACTTATTGACGAAGAAACACTGCTCGTATTATCTATTGGCCTATGCCTGGGCATGGTGGTGTTGGCTACACAGGTAGGGTTCTCCGCCGAGCTGGGCGCGTTCATCATGGGCTCTATTTTTGCCGAAACCACTTCTGCCGAAAAAATTGAACATATTCTGAAATCAGTGAAAGATCTTTTCGGAGCTATATTTTTTGTATCTGTCGGTATGATGATCGACCTGACAGCGATCTGGGAATATAAAGTACCGGTTTTGATCATTACCCTGCTAACCATATCCGGTAAATTCTTTAGCACCACAATGGGCGCCCTTATTTCCGGCCAACCCATGAAACAATCCGTACAAGTAGGGATGAGTATGGCGCAAATAGGGGAGTTTGCTTTTATTATTGCTACTTTGGGCATTACGCTGAAAGTAACCAGCGATTTCCTTTTCCCCGTTGCGGTTGGTGTGTCTGCCCTGACAACGTTCACTACTCCTTATATGATCCGTTTTTCAGAACCGCTGTACCACTCCCTGGTGAAGATCATACCTCCGCGGCTGCTAAACACTATCAATAAGTATTCCTCTAATACGCAAACTTTACAGGCCAGTAGTGAATGGAAAGTAGTGCTGAAAGCTTATGCTACTATTGTCGCCACCAATGGCATCCTGGTTATCGCCATCATTATGCTGTCGTACAACTTCCTGCTTCCTTTTATGGTCGAAAAAATTGCAAATCATAATATAGGCAGAATTATTACACTGGCATTAACGATCCTGGCGGCCACACCTTTCTTATGGGCCCTGGTGGCTAAGCGGCCAGGTTCCTGGGCCTACAAGGAGTTGTGGGTAAATAAAAAGTATAACCGCGGACCACTCATCGTGGTGGAGCTGGCACGGGTTATTGTAGCTGTTTTGCTGATCGGGTTCCTTTTGGACAGGGTTTTTTCCAGCAATACCGCACTTCTGATTGTTTTACCTGTGATCATAATTATGTTGCTGGTCTTTTCCAGGCGGATACAGGGTTTTTATAGCAGGATAGAAAACAGGTTCCTCAGCAATTTGAATGCGCGGGAAATCGAAAGCACAAAGAACGGGCACCACCAAGTAGGGCCGGATTCAGAACTTACCCCTTGGGATGCGCATCTTGCCGATTTCCAGATCGCTCCCCTGGCTCCTTTTGCCGGCACCACTTTGCAACACTTAGCCTGGCGGGAACATTTTGGTGTCAATATCGCTTTAATAAAAAGAGGTGATAAAATGATATACGCCCCTGGTCGCGATGAAGTGCTATATCCTTATGATCGTGTAAGTGTTATTGGCACAGACCAGCAAATACAGGAGTTCAGACCCGTTATTGAGAGCGGTAAAGATAGCAACGGAGACAACGGGGAACAAACTAACGGGGTTACCCTGCTTAAAGTGATCGTTGACGAGCACAATAAATTAAAAGGGCATACTATACGTTCCTCGGGTATAAGAGAAAAAACGAAGGGTCTTATTGTCGGTATTGAAAGAGAAGGTAATCGCATACTGAACCCTGATTCGTCTGAAATACTGCAATGGGACGACGTGATCTGGATAGTGGGCGACCGGAAAAAAATACAGGCGCTCAGCAAAGGGGCCTGACAGTAATGCAACAAAGCAGTAATGGAAATATGTCCGGGGGAAACAAGTTAATAATGTTTCTATAAATAAAGGCTGCTTTGGAGCAGCCTTTATTTATAGAAAGAAAGTTGTGGATTTGTGCTATTTTTTGCCGAAAACCTGCTTCAGAATATTGGTTACCTGGGCGGCTGGGTTCGTTCTGATCTTGGCTTCTTCTTCTGCTATACTGACAAACATACCATTTAGAGCACGCTCGGTTACATAAGAAGTCATATTGGGATTCACTTTATTTTGTACAATGGGTAGGTTGTTATAGGTTGAAAAAACGGTTTTCCATAATGCAGGGGCACCAACTTTGTCCAGCGATTTTTGAATAACAGGGTTGAAGGCACTGGTCAGAGCCGATGTTGTCTTTGTTTTCAGGTAATTGGTGGCTGCGTTGTTACCACCTTGCAGGATATTCAGACCGTCTTGTATACTCATGGAGGTAATGGCATTCAAAAAAATAGGCGCCGCCTGCTTCGCTGCATCTTCTGCAGCCCGGTTCATAGATAATATGGCTTTGTCTACCAAAGAGCCCATGCCTACCGAACGTAAGGTCTGCTCTACCTGTCTTGCTTCAGGGGGTAAAAGGATCTTAATAGCGGCATTCCGGAAGAAACCATCGGTGGCAGAAAGTTTACCTGAGGCATTTTTGGCTCCGATAGACAATGCTTCTTTTAACCCTTTTGCAATATCCGAATTAGTCAGGTTGTTTAAATTGCCGTTGCCGGTATTATTATTGCCGGTATTGCTCTTGCTGTTGCCCACACCCAGGTTATTCAGGATATCGCCCAGGGATTGTGCCTGAGAAACGGTAGTGCCGGCAAAAAACGTCATTCCGGCAAGAAGGAAAGAAGCTATCTTTTTCATTATTTTTATTTTTTTATGTTTATCCGATAATCAGCCGGGCCGGTTTTCACCGTACCGGGATATTTTCTGTCCGGAATACCAGCCCAATTTCTTTGACTTGAGTAAAAACACATAGTTACATGGCGTCACTCCTTTTTATGACCACAACTCCAGTATCTGAGCAGTATGGTCCTTGCTCTTTACTTTTGTAATGATGTGATCGATCATTCCTTTTTCATTGATAAGGAAGGTAGTGCGGTGAACGCCCATAAACTCCCGCCCCATGAATTTCTTTAAGCCCCAAACCCCATAAGCCTCCGCAATTTTTTTATCGGTATCTGCAACTAAGGTAAAAGGCAATTGAAATTTTTCTTCAAATTTTTTATGGCTTTTTTCCGTATCAATACTAACGCCTAAAACAGTAATACCGTTTTTTTCTAACATTGCATTGTTATCCCGCAAATTACAGGCCTGTACCGTACAGGTTGGCGTATTGTCTTTAGGGTAAAAATATAAGGCTATTTTATGCCCTTTAAAATCAGACAGGGATACCTTGTTACCGTTTTGATCTTTAGCTGTAAAACCGGGCGCCTTTTGTCCTTCTTTTAACGTTAAACTCATTTTTTCTATATTTATTACACAAATTCTCTGCCAAAGATGGATCCCGCAGAAATTTTAACGGGATAAGTAGTGTCTAGTTATTAATTTGGCGGGTATATTTTAAACTATGACCTTGATTTATAAACGCTTGAGGGTTTTGGGGTTTGACTTTTTATCTTTGACTTAACCAATAGTTTCTATCCGGCAAATAATGCCATCGCGTTTTCTGTAGTAACGCGGGCAACTTCTTCAGTATCACACCCTTTAATTTCTGCAATTTTATCTGCTATTAAAGGAATATAAGCACTTTCGTTTCGTTTTCCCCTGTAAGGAACAGGGGCCAGGTAAGGGGCATCTGTCTCTAATAGGATATGCTGAAGGCCAATATGTTCTATTATAAGGGGTAAATCACTTTTCTTGAAAGTGAGGGTACCGCCAATACCCAGGTAAAAGCCCTGGTCAACGATTTGCCGGGCTTCGTCCAGCGTACCGCTAAAGCAGTGGAAAACCCCTTTCAATCCGCCGTTTTGTTTGGTACGTACCTGCTCAATACCGTCGGTCAGGGAAGAGCGCGTATGAATTACAATAGGAAGACCTAACTGCAAGGCCCAATCAATTTGCCGGCTAAACGCTTCTTTTTGTTGGGCCACAAATGTTGTATCCCAATAATAGTCCAGTCCGATCTCGCCGATAGCGGCAAACTTTTCCTGTTGCAGCCATTGCTCCATAAGCGCCAGTTCTTGGCGATAACTCTCCTCCTTCACATAGCAAGGATGCAATCCCATCATGGCAAAACAATTTTGCGGCCACTGTTTCACCAGGGCCATCATAGGGGATATGGTTGCACTATCGCAATTGGGAAGGTATATGCGGTCTACCCCGGCCTGCAACGCCCTTTGTATGTCCTCTTCGCGGGTTTCATCAAATTGCGCATCGTACAGATGGGCATGCGTATCTATATAACGTGTCGGCATTTTGTAGTCAATAGAACCGGTGATGTTATCACCGGCGATTGTCGATATAATGGAGGTGCTTTAACCGGATCAATTATCCTCTTGCTGTTTAGGCGGCAACTTCTTCACTCTTTCCAGGAACATTAAACCACCGCCCAAAGCCAACAGCATACCGGATAAATTTATAATCAAAAAGCTTTTCCCCAGTAGAATCGAAATTGTGCAACCCAAAAGCTCCAAGCCGATCCAGATAAGTACTGCGTAGAGTTGCCATTTGCCACTACGGTATCCTTTAGGTTCAACCGTATATTTTATTTTCTGGCATAGAAAAAAAAGAATAATAATATCAAGCATAGGTTTCGGACTCCTTTATTTCTTCAGGGTTAACATCGTTCTAATTGGCCGGTTGTTCTTTTAAGTGTATAGTCCCCCGTTAATGGATAGAACCTGACCTGTAATGTAACCGGCATCTTTAGATGCAAGAAATCCGGCCAGAGCCGCAACTTCCTCTGCCCCGCCAAACCGGTTCATTGGTATAAGCCTGGTTAGCTCCTTCTCATTCAATTCTTCAGTCATGTCCGTTTTAATAAATCCTGGTGCGATAGCGTTTACGGTTATATTTCGCTTGGCCACTTCCTGGGCAAGGGCCTTGGTAGCGCCAATCATGCCTGCCTTTGCCGCAGAATAATTAACCTGGCCCGGCATGCCCTTCAAACCGCTAAGTGAAACCATATTAATAATTCTACCATAACGGTTCATCAGCATCGGGTTCAATACCTGTTTGGTAACATGGTACATACCCTGCAAGCTGGTATCCATTACAGCATCCCATTGATCTGTATTCATAAAGGCCATCAGGGCATCCTGTCGTATGCCCGCATTGTTGACCAGGACTTCCACAATATCGTCTTTATGTTCTGCCTGCCATTGTCCCAGCACATGCTCTATTCCCTCCCGGTTCGACACATCGACGGGGAGGAGTGTTGCATCCTGGCCCTTTTCTTTTACCAAAGCAGCAGTTTCTTCTGCCGCTGCCTGGTTTCCCTTATAGTTAATAAGGACCGGGTAGCCCATCGACGCCAGTTTAATGCAGATTTCCCGTCCGATACCCCGGCTACCTCCTGTTACAAGTGCGTAACGCATATGACTGTTCAGTTAATTAGGGGCGAAATTACCTTTTTACCGTTGAAAAACAGGAATATAATTTAAAAAGCAAGCCCCGCAGATAGTACTGCGGGGCTTGCTCCAGTTACGCTTTTAAGGTTTATTTAGCTGTTTTTTTCAATTTTGCGTAATAGTCTTTTACCTGGTTGGCAAATTCGTTTCCGGGTTCATTTTCCAGAATTTTATTAATCCAAACCATAGCATCTTTCTCATTATTGGAATTATAATAGTAGAAAGCCAGGTATTCGTAAGCGTTCTTCAGATCGGCTTCTTTCTTTTCATATCCTTCATGTGTAAAGGCCAGCCAGTCTTTATAGAAAGGCACTGCCCCACCTGTTTTCGCTTCGTTGTCGACAGCAGCGGCAGTACGGGCCTGCCAGTATATAGCGGAACCTTCCTGCGGATATTTATTGCGCATAGCCAGAAACGCCTTCGCCGCTTCGTCATAATTTCTACCATAGTAGGTATACAGCCCCCAGTTAAAGTAGTCGATAGCATGCGCATCCGGATTATCGGCCACTACCTTGCCAAACCAGTAGCCCGCCTTTGCATATTCTTTTGCGTCTTTAAATCCTTCTGCAATTTTTTTGTACAGTTCGCTCTTATCCCCTGCGGTGTCTATCGAAACGGCTTTATTAAAATAATAATCCGCGCTATCGTTGTACATTTTAGCATGGGTGCTGTCTTCAACGGCCAGGGCAGTCATTATCCTGCCGGTATATACATAATCATCATTGATCAACTTATCCGGATTCTTCTCTTTGCTGAAGAAGACACGCATATTTTCCAGGGCCTTAGGGTATTCTTTAGTCTCATATGCACTATAGCCAATCAAACGGTACAGGTAAGGTTTACTCACGCCTTTCGCAATCAGTTCCTGGATTTTAGCCTGAGCTTCGGGGTATTTCTGGGAAAGGAATAAAAGATTGGCATAAGTGATCTGATCGTCTATCGATTTATCAGACAGTTGCAAAAATTTTTCGATGTTTTCCAGAGCTTTTTCGTACCGGCCTGCTCTTTGGTATGCTTCCGCTAATTCTTTATACGGCAAGGGGTTGGAAGGATCCTTTTCTTTTGACAGGTTGAAGTTTTTCAAAGCATCATCATAGCGGCGGGCATCATACCATAATGCCCCGATACGGGAATAAGCCAAAGAATTATCGGGTACTTTTTCTACCACGGTTTCATAGCTGGTCATGGCTTTACCCCCTCCACCTTGCATTTTTTGATAGGCATCTCCTAAAGCAATACGGGTAGCAGCATCGTCATTTATGGTAAGCGCTTTTTCATACCAGCCTATAGCGTCGGTAATATTTCCACCTTTGGTATATGTAATTGCGTCAGCCGCTATTTTATATCTTTCCCAATCTTTCTTTTTTGCTTTATCTACAATGGCTAACAATATTTTGCCGGCTTCCTCTTTTTTACCTTCTAAAAATAACACCCTGGCCATACCAGCCTGGTTGTAGAAGTTATCGGGGAACCGGGCAAAAATACCTTTTGCCGCGTCGATATGATCCAGTCCGAGCTCCGCTATTCCTAAATAGTAATTAGCCAGTTCTTCTTTACCGGCAATAGGTTCCAGTACTTTTTTTGCACTTTCATAACGACCATAATTGATCATTTTTTCACCATCCTGCGCAGATTGCGCATTCACATGAAAAGCAAGGGCAGTTGCCACTGCTGTTACAAGTATTCGATTCATTTTAATTTCTAATTTATGGTATGTAGTTTTTCTGCTATTTTCCTGGATTTTGTAATGGTTAATAAAAATTACGTTTATTTTTATTTAATCTCCGCTTCCCGGATATTCAATTGAACTCTTAATGGAACAAAACGGGCTTTATTAAAAATAAGCTGCCCCCGTTCGCCGCATAAGAAGTTGGCAAACCCGGCAGCTAGTCCCTGTCCCCTGTCCCGCGTAATAAAATACATATCCCTGGTTAAAGGATATTGTTGCAGCGCCAAAAAAGCCTGGTAGGGCTGGTAAAACGCTCCCGTAGAATCATTTTTAAGGGCAACAACACGTATATCTTTCCGGAACGCTCCTGCTCCGTCGGTTGATTCCTGGTCGTAAACATAATTAACCCCTACAATTCCAACCGCCTGCTCATTCCGGGCTACGTAGCTGATCACGGAATCGTTACTTTTTACGGAATAGGTTTTAGACGATAAATTCTGCCCCGGGATTAATGAGTCGGTAATATAACGTACGGTTCCAGATTGTCCGTTATCAAAAACCACGGTATAAGAACGTATAAACTTATCCTGAAGTATAGCTTGCAGCTGCCCCAGGGTCATAAAACTGTCGACCGATTTGGGATGCACGATCACAGCAATGGCATCCATTGCAATGGGCAAGGAGCGAAAATAGATTCCGGCAGCATGATAAGCTTTCCTTTCAGCATCTGTCAGATCGCGGGAAACCAATATCAAACGGGCACTATCAGCGTAAAGATCTTCGAAACACTCCTTTTCAGAACGGTAAAGCGTTGTGATTTTTGCTTCGGGGAAGGAAGAATCAAAAACCTTAAGTTGCTGTTCGGCAACCGGTTTATAGCTCTCGTCTATCGAAATTCGGATATTTCCTTTAGTAGTGGTTTCGGTATCGGCTGTTGTTGCCTTATCCGGGCCGCAAGACATTGTCAGTGTAAGCGCGGACAATACGCATCCGGACAAAAAGTGCTTAGTCAACCGCATAGCTGCAATAATACAAGTTATTTGAAAAACTAACTGAATGACAACTTATTCTGTAACAATTAATTAACATTGAAAATAATCCTTATGTCCTTCTTATAAAGATGCATTTTTTCTCATTTTCCACATACGGTGCACTACAGTTTTATAAAAATAGCTGTTAGTCACCTGTATTTATCGTTTATGACTGTAGCAGGACGCCAGGTGGTCATTTACCATACCTATGGTTTGCATAAAAGCATAGCATATGGTAGTACCTGCAAACTTAAACCCCCGTTTGCGCATGTCTCTGCTCATACGGTCCGACTCCTCACTACTTGCGGGAATATCGGCATCAAGCTGCCATCGGTTGTCCCTGGTCTTACCTCCGGTGAATTGCCAAACATAATTTGCAAATGAACCAAATTCCTTTTGCAGTGCCGGTAGCAATTGTGCGTTATGAATAGCAGCCCTTATCTTCTGCTGGTTGCGGATAATACCCTCATCCTGCATTAGTAAGGATATTTTCTGCTCATCAAAGCGGGCTACTTTCCGGTAATCGAATCCGGAAAATGCTTTCCGGAAAGCATCCCGCCTGTATAATATGGTGCGCCAGCTTAAACCGGCCTGAAAAATACCCAATACCAAGAACTCAAAAAGCTTTTTGTCGTCAAAGGTGGGCATAGCCCACTCCTTATCGTGATATTGAATCAATAGCGGATCCGCTCCCGGCCAGGCACATCTTGTAGAACGCATAAAAAAAATTGACCGTATGCTAACAAGTTTCCGGCACAGAAAGTTGTTCTTACTTTTTACCCGGGTAAACTTTTAATGCCGCTTCCAGGCAGTCCATAGCTTTACCAATAGCCTCCTCATTTAATACATATGCTAATCTAACCTCGTCCTGGCCTAAACCTGGCGTAGCATAAAAACCGCTGGCCGGCGACATCATCACAGTTGCACCGTCATATTCAAACTCTTCCAGCAACCACTGGCAAAAGTCCTCGCTGCTCTTTACGGGCAACTTTGCCATAGCATAGAAAGCACCCCCCGGATTGGGACAGGTAACTCCTTCTATTGCCTGCAGACGGCCTACTAATACATTACGACGACGTGCATACTCATTCAGAACGCTGTCAAAATAGTCGGCGGGCAGATCGCAGGCAGCCTCGCCTAATATCTGCTCGAAGGTGGGCGGCGACAAACGTGCCTGGGCAAATTTAAGCACGGCATTCAGAACTGATTCATTGCGGGTTACCAAAGCACCGATACGGGCACCACAGGCACTGTATCTTTTAGATATAGTATCTAATAAAATGGCATGCTGTTCTAATCCCTCTAATTGAAGCGCCGAAATATGGGTTTGTCCATCGTAACAAAATTCGCGGTAGGCCTCGTCACTGAAAAGGAAAAGATTATGTTTCAGGCAAATATCCCGCAACACTTCCAACTCAGCCTGGCTGTACAGGTACCCGGTCGGATTGTTCGGATTGCAGATAAGTATGGCTTTTGTTTGTGGCGTAACTGCTTTTTCGAATGCCTCGATGGGTGGCAGGGCAAAATTATCTTCTATAGAAGAATTTATAGGTACCACTTTAATAGCAGCCGAAACAGCGAAGCCATTATAGTTGGCGTAGAAAGGTTCGGGTATAATTACTTCATCGCCAGGATTCAGGCAACTCATCAATGCGAAAAGTATGGCTTCAGAGCCCCCTGTAGTTACAATAATTTCGTTACTGTTTACGGCTATACCCCTTCCGGCATAATATTCGGCCAGCTTTTTCCGGTAACTTTCAAAACCCTGGCTCGGGCTATATTCTAATACTTTAAGATGCGCATTTTGCACCGCTTCCATAATGGCAGGCGGTGTTTCAATATCGGGCTGCCCTATATTAAGATGATATACTTTCAGCCCTTTTTGCTTGGCTTTATCGGCAAATGGCGTTAACTTTCTTATCGGCGAGGGTGGCATATGCACACCGCGTTCTGAAATTTTTGGCATGGCGCAAAATTAGGCATTTTGCTTCTAATTTTGATTAGCACCAATGCCTGCACAAATTAAGAAAGGGCTATCCTTTCTAGTTGGATAACCCTTTTCCTATTGCTGTATTCAAAGGATAATTATTGTTTGATAACCTTTTCTACACGGATCAACTTACCTGTTTTATCAGAAATATGCAAAAGATAAACGCCATTTGACAACTGTTTAACCGATAACTGGGTAGCATCTTTCTGAGATAGAACCATTCTACCATCAATGCTATACAAATGTAAGTTCACAGGTAATGGACTATTGACATAGATACTTTCATTAGCTGGGTTCGGGAATATATGAATATATTGACCTTCCTCAATATTATTAATATTCACATTTCTAACCTCGTATATGGGTGCAGTACCCTCACAACCCGTACTATCGGTAACAAATACCTGATAGTCGGCATTTTCAGTTACGGTATAAGTGCTATTTGTAGCTCCAGGAATAGTATTGCCATTTTTTATCCATTGGTATGTTTTATAAGTACCAACAACACCCAATTCGAAACCATTGATAGTAATTTCGGGCTCTAGTTCAAATAGGGATAATTCAAGTGTAATTGTACTATCACATCCCACAGCATTCGGGCGCACTTGTGTGTAAGTACCACTGGCTGTATACACCACATCGTTCAGGGTATAGCTCTTGCCACAATGCGAAACAGGAAGATTAACAGATGTGGTATCTTTACAGTTCAATTTTAGGATAAAGCCATCTGTCCCTTTAGAGCTAAGATCGGCTGTATTTGGTCCTGGATCAAAATCCACAGTTTGATTATTTCCAAAATGACCGGCAATATATGCATTCCCTGAATTGTCTACATCAATGGCGTTGCCCCAGGTAAAGCCTGAACTACCCATGCTTCTTGACCACATGTAATTACCAGAAGCACTATACTTTGCCACAAATAATTGTGCACTATTTGCAGCAGTAACCTCTACAGGTGTTCCTCCGGGATTAAAGTCTACTGTTCCACCAAAATAGCCTGTAATATACGGATTGCCTACTGCATCCAACGCTGTTGACAATCCATAGCCCACAGCAGTACTTAATATGGGTTTAGCCCATACATATTTTCCATCGGCATCGTATTTGGCCAAATAACTATTAACACCGGCTTTCGATGTTGCTTTTATGTTCGTATCCAGAGGGTTAAACTTTATCGTTTGTTGAAAGCGACCAGATACATAAGCATTTTCTGCCGCATCTATCGCTACACTATAACCGAAGTCCGTACCGTTCCCACCCATGTTAATCGCCCATTTATATTTACCGTCCATGTCGTACTTCGCCAGAAAAGCATCTATTCCCCCATTAGTGGTTAAGCTCGTAAAATTTTGATGGTCAAAAACAGTGGTGCCAGTAAAGTATCCAGTAAGGAATACATGCGATCCACTCACAGCTACTCCATAACCGGTGCCACCGCTACCTTGCCCCATATTAATAACCCAGGAATAATTTCCGTCCTTATCATACTTAGCCAGATAAATATCATTTGTACTATTAGCCCCTGTAACAATATTTGAGCTAGGGTCGAAGTAGGCAGCTCCTGAGAAATGGCCGCTGAGATAAGCATTTCCCAATACATCTACTGCAACAGTATTTCCATAAGCATAGGTGGTACCACCCATACTTTTTGCCCATATATAGTCGCCTTCGGCAGTATACTTAGCCAAAAATATATTTGGTGCTTTTGTTCCTCTACTATCAGCAATCCCTTTAGAAATCAAATTGTTTACAGCAGATCCCGGATTAAAGTCGACCGTATCTGTAAAAGAACCTGTAATATACACATTACCCGCTGTATCCACAGCTACATCACTTCCTGTAGCTGATTGTTTTCCGTTAAAGCTACGGCCCCAAACATACTTACCTTGTGCATCGTATTTTACAAGAAACACACTTGTTTGAGAAGTGCCTGCCGGATTACCATTCGCGTATACTAATCTAAACAATGATCCGACTAGAGATGGAGCTTTGCCCGTAGGATCAAAATTGGCTGAATCTACAAAGTTTCCGATCACGTACACATTGCCTAAATGATCTACAGCAGTGCTATTAGCATAATCCGGTTGTTCTCCTCCTAACCGATTTGCCCATAAGTAGTCCTGGGCATTTACCTTTATCCCTATGCCAATAAGACACAGGAACAATACAACAAATTTTAAGGTAGATAATTTTTGTGTCATTTTTTTTGTTTTAAGAGTTAATTAAAGAAGAAGATCACTATGCTTTACTTTTTAAGGATACTACAAATTAGCAACTTAGTTGTTACTAAAGTACCCGGTAATTAGTTGTATACTACAGCTGGAAAAGTGATTAAATCACTGAGAAGCAACAGAAACAAAATTCATTAAAACAACCTGCAATTAAAACACCACATCTGGTCATTTAAAAAAATGACTACTTATCACTATTTTTAGATTGTGAAAACACTATTTCCTTTTTTTAGTGCAGAAGTTGCAATGAATGGCTAATTTCAAAGACGTGTAATTGGTTTATCCGAATAGATATAAAAATATTTTTTTTGATTTACCTTATTAGAGTTACATTTCCATGATACTCTTCAGGACTTCCTTCATTTATTAACACTTCAATAGTGTACAGATAAACGCCTGACGGTTGTTCTCTGTTGTTAAACTTTCCATCCCAGCCTCTTCCATTCATTTGCGTAGTTCGAAAAACCAATTGGCCCCACTGGTTAAATACCTGCATTTTAAAGCTAGTTAAATGCTTAGATAGCAATTGCCTGGGAAAGAAATAATCATTTACACCATCGCCGTTGGGTGTAAAGGCATTAGGAATATCCATAAAGCAATCTTTCCGTATGACAATAGAATTTGTACCGGAGCACCCCCACTCATTATAGAGTATAAGATTGTATTCGCCGGGTTTCTTTACTGTAATTTGTGGAGTAGTGTCATTGGTGTTCCATCTATAGCGAAGAATAGCACCGGGATTTATCGCTTTGTTTTCCAATACTATGGGCGCTTGTTCAGAGCAAAGTGAAGATTCGTTACCCAGATCTAATAGGGGTAATGGCGCAACTTGTACTATATCTTCAAAAGTAAGATCGGGGCAGACCCGGAAAAAAACACTGAGCCGGATATTTTGCAAGCCTGCATTATCATAGCTGTGTGTTATTTTTTCATTCGGAGCTGTTTTCGCAGTACCATCTCCAAACTCCCACAAAAGATGTGCGATAGGGCCATCTGCTATTGGTGTCAGGCTTACTTCTGCACCCGCACATATTACAGCGTAATCCTTTGAAAAAGAAATGTGCTCCACCGGTGCATCAACAGTTATTGTAATTTCTGTTGAATCAAAACAAATACGATCATCATTATATCCTGTCAGCAGGAGCTTATATGTTCCGGGCTGCCGGTAATCATGTCCTGCCGGATTTTTTTCGATGCTGCTCGTACCATCTCCCCAAAACCAGGTATAATGAGTAAATACAGGTGCGGAGGTATTTTTCACCTCCAAACTGCCGGTTTGACAAATCAGGGTATCCGATAAAAAGGAGACGGAAGGGTCAGGGTTGGGGAAATGAACTTTAAAGGT
This sequence comes from Taibaiella helva, assembly GCA_040392235.1. GTDB lineage: Bacteria > Bacteroidota > Bacteroidia > Chitinophagales > Chitinophagaceae > Taibaiella > Taibaiella helvus_A. Next base: position 22,926 of record JBEBWN010000009.1, read on the forward strand.
ATCCACGTGGTCTTCACAAACATCCTTTCGCTCGTAGCTCAGCCAGAATACACCGGTAGTGTTTACCTTTCTCTGTTTTTCTTTTACACCATCATTCCATACATAATCAATGCCATCGGTATATGTGGCTTGTAAACTTAAAGTATCTGCCGCACATGCTCCGTCCAGCGCCAGGGTAGAATAGATTTTGGTATTTATGTGCGGTAATACGATAAAAGTATCTGTTACATAATCGGTGATACAGGGCGAGCTTTTTTCATATTGTACCCAATATATTCCGGGCTGGCTGACTTCGCGTTCTTTTTCCCTGGTGCCGTCATTCCAGAAAATATGCTGTGCTAGGGTATCGTTTACCTGTAACCGGACAGCGCCGTTACATAAGAGGGTATCTGTAAAGGAATGATAAATATGACGCTCTTTAATGATAACAGCCGTATTGGGAAACCCAAGCCTGTGTGCTGTTCCGGGTAAAAGGCTGACGGCTTCTTTTTCTAACTGAACATCGACTCCGGCGGCATTGGGTTTATTAATTATGTTTAAATACCCTGACTGCTCAGCATTGCTGGCGGTTGTATAAATTTTACCATCCGGGCCTCTCTTCATACTGAAGCACCGGTCAGTTAAGTATGTTCTTGATGCTCTTATTTTGACGCTGTCGTCGCTACTCAAATCAAACTGGTAAAGCGCACTGCCATTAGCTGCGTACAGTTTTGAACCATCGGGAGAAAAACATACGCCATAATAATTATTAGGTTCATGTATCTGTATGGCATGAGTTGCTTTCCCCTCTTCAGGATCAAAGTCCATGAGAATGAGCTTACTGCTGGTAATAGCAATTTTTGTCCTGTCCATAGAAACATCCATACAGCCCCAATTGTAGGGAAGGTCTGTAGTTACAGGAGATAACACCGGCTTAGCGGATACTCCATTTGCATCAATTTTATGAGCACTCAGCTGTTTTTTTGCATTCGAAAGGGTCAAAAGCCATATATCGCAATTATTTCCGCTAACAGCAGTCATGTGCTCACTCTGATTACTATCCAACAATGTGCCCCTGGTAGCAGGAATAAGATCACCTAACCCGTTATCCAGCTCCATATCAATTACAGAATAAGACAAGCGGCCATAAAAACCGGATTCACCAGCGCCCAACGAAAAGATATAGTACTTTTTCGGCTCACCGGGCATGGGAATAATTATTGCACCCTGCGTGGTACTGGCCGTAATATTTTTTCCTACACCTGCCAGATCTTTACCATTGGGCATTTGCTTGTGTGTCCTGTTCCACACAGCATCTCCATCCGTATAAAAAAGCAGCTTTCCTCTTTCATCCGCTATACTGGCGCAACCTTCCCTGGTTTCAATACTGGTTTTAATAGGCTCTGGTTTGCCACTATTAAAGTCAAGACCGGCAAAATTTCCAAATGCCCACACATTTTCGTATTGCGCATAGTTTTTAGCTGAAAAAATGCAGCAACCTACAAATAGTAATAAAAGGGTAAGCTTACGGTTCATTGACTTCGTTTACAATATAACATTACCCGTAGAAAACTAAGAGCAATTGTATTATCTCTTATTTTTTACAGGTACTTCTATTTACAATTAAGCAACCATTATTCGGTAACTAAATCAGCGTATTTCGCATTAGGAATATTCTATCTTCATAAAGAGGAATAAAATAATTTCTGGTTATTACAAAACTAATATAAATCATACCCTTTACAAACACCACATTTCACCATTTTCAGAAATGACTACTTACCACTATTTTAGGTACATTTACCTTGCCGTAACTATACTTCGATATCTATTTTTGAAAGCCGCCTAACGTGTTAAAGTACTTTTTCAGGTCATTGGTCATACTGCTCCTTTTTCAGGGCAGGCTAACAACCGCCCAGGAGAAAATGGAGCTGCCGTTAATAAGGCATGACTACACGCTGTCCTTAAGCAAAAAAGGCATTGATTCGCTTCTGACCCTGGCCGATTCCTTAAATACTAAGGCCAATCTTCCACAAAAGTCGTTACTGCTTACGCAGATTTCGCTGGTATCCGGCAGGCAGATGCAGGAGCCCAATATAGTAGCCAAGGCCCTGCAAGTGAGAGGAACCAGTTATTTACTCCTTTCCGAATACCAGGCAGCCCTTAAAAATTACCGGGAAGCAATAAATATTTATGGTATAAAAGGTAAGGACAAGATGTATCTTTCTTTTATGTACAGCCTGAAGGGTATCGCTTATTCCTACCTGGGAAATTATGATTCGGCAGCAGCAGCATCGTATAAGGCTATAAATATCCTGGAAACTCATAATTTGGACAGCCACAGGGCGGCTATTACAATTTACAATAATCTTAGCGTGTTCTGGATGAAGATGCGTAATAAGAAAAACGCATTGACTTATCAGCAAAAGGTGGAAAAATGGGCGCAAACGGTAGGCGACACCGATCTCCTCATTAAAACCAACACAATCAAAGGGTATATATATGACCATTTTGATCCAGGCGGAGACTCGTCTTTGTATTTCTTCGGTTCGGCCATTACACTGAGTCATGCTATACGTAATCCTGACCTGTCTGTAGATGCTTTACAGGGTATAGGCACCATACATTTCCGGCGAAAACAGTACCAGGAAGCACTATCCTGTTTCCGGCAAGCTCTTTTACTACCGAAAGGGGTAGGGGCTAAGGCCGCAGAGATTGATATGCTCAACAGGATTGGGCAGTGCCTTTTCCAGCTTAAAGCATATTCCGAAGCCGAAAAAGAGTTACTTAAAGGGGAACAATTGGCTTTGCAATCTGGTATCAGGAACGATCTTTCGGAAATTTACCAGACGCTATCCTATATTAAGGATTCCTTGGGTAGCGTAAATGAGGCGTATCACTACCTCAAACGCTCCCTGGAGTATAAAGATACCTCTGATATTCTATCGGTCCGGGAAACACAGAAAATTGTCAACGAGCTCGAAATAAAGTACCAGAGCGTGCAAAAGGATAAGACGCTAGCACAGCGTCAACTGGATTTGCAGGAAAAGAAAACGGAGCTAAAAGAAAAAACGTTTTGGTTCGCTTCGGTTTCCCTGGCATTTTTATTATTAACCATACTTTTCATAGTCATCTTCAGGAACAACCAACAGCGCCAGAA